>CAZOQL010000007.1:0-33564 GCA_964582005.1 uncultured Flavobacteriaceae bacterium
TTTTTCAATATTTTTTTATAACTTCGTAGCATCCCTTTAATTTTTGTTAACTAACAATTATACAGATGAGAATACTACGCTATTTTGTATTTTTAGGGATACTTCCTTTAAATAATTTTTCACAAACACCAACCATAGAGATTGTTGATGATTTGGGTGCTAATACCATATTGATTGATTGTGATTATCCTGTTGATATAAATAGGTGCTTTGATTTAAACGCAAATTATACCTCTATCAATGCAACTACTTCGTATGCGGTAAACGCGATAACTTTTCAAAATTTATCTGGTTTAACCAACGAAACTTTAGTTTCTATTGCTTCTGATGATAAATGGAGTGACGTTTTACAACTACCATTTGAATTTTGTTTTTTTGACGAAATTAAAACTGATTTTATCATTAGCGACAATGGTGTAATTAGCTTTAATACCAATTTAGCATTAACCGATAGCCCGTATTCTCCTGGAACGTTACCAAATGCATCTATGCCTACCGATGCCATTTATGGTGCTTTTCATGATTTAACAAATGATAATAATGTATTTGGTTGTACCGACAACCCAAGTACTGGCATAAATGAATGTGGCGAAATTAAAACCTATGTTGTTGGAACAGCTCCACAACGTTCTTTTGTAATTAGTTACGAAGGTATTAATCATTTTAATTGTGATAATGTACGTTCTACTTTTCAAATAGTTTTGTACGAAGGTTCTAATATTATTGAAACCTATATAGAAGATAAACCTATAAATTGTGAATTAAATCCTACTCATTTTAGAAAAAATGCATTGGTTGGAATACAGAATCAAAATGGAACTATCTCTAATACACCAATAGGAAGAAATTCAGGTGTTTGGAGTACAAATAACGAAGCATGGCAGTTTTTACCAGATGGTGCTACAATAACTAGTGTTAGATGGGAAGATGCATTAGGTACAACTATTGGTTCTGGAGATCAAATAAATGTTTGTCCGCAACAAACAACCACATATACAGCAATTGCATCTTATCTACAATGTGATGGTTCCGTAATAGAGGTAAATGATACTATTAATATTACTATTTCAGTAGATTTTCCAATAGCAATAGATAACACAATTACTATTTGTGATGTAGCTACTATTGGAGAGGAATTAGTAGACATAACTTCATATGATTCGCTAATGCTTGGTACACAAACAGGTTTAATTTTAAGTTATTTTAATACGCTTCCTAATGCACAAAATGATACGAACCCTATAATTAATCCAACCAATTATTTAGTAACCAATCCTACGGAAATTATTTATGTTAGAATGCTTAGAGGTATTGATTGTTATGATGTTGGTTTATTAACCTTTACCATAACACAAGCTGCTATATCGCAAATAAGCGAAATTACGCTGTGTGATTTATTAAATGACAACTCCGAAATGGTGAGTTTTTCTAATTATACAGCACAAATTCTTGGTGCGCAAACAGGTTTTGATGTTAGCTATCACTTAACGCAAGCGGATGCCGATGCTAATACCAATCCACAAACACAATTTACGGCTAATGATGGTGATTCGTATTTTGTACATTTTTCCATTCCACCAAACCAAGATTGTCCTAGTACCGAAGAAATAACCGTACGATTAATTGAAACACCTGTCGTTGAAGCAATACCTGTAGATATTTGTTCTAATATATTAAATTATGATTTAACACAACATGAAGCTACAATACAAGGTAATAATACGGAAATTCTTTCCTTTTCTTATTATACATCACAAATTGCTGCAATGAATGCCAATAATCCTATTGATATCGCTGATATTTCTAATTTTATATTAAATGGTGCGCCGAGTATTTGGGTTAGAACCGAAATTGCAAATGGCTGTTTTAAAGTACATCCAATTAATTTTAATTATATAAATGGAGTTGCTGCAATTAATGATACACAAATAAGTTTAAGTCATTTATTTAACCTTACCGATTCCTTAGTAGATATGGTAACCGATTTAACCGACATAACCGTTCAATATTTTGATGAAAGTGGCGTGCTAATTTTAGACCCTGTTAACTACGTTACTATAAATGATACCGAAATTATTACTGTTGTATTTACTAATACAAGTTCTGGTTGTATTACCAATGCTACCATTCTTTTAGTAACTGTTGATTTTAATGGTGTTACGGATACTAATTACCCTATTTGCGATGCAAATAGCGATAATACAGAATTGGTAATATTAGCTAATTTTGATACATTATTAATTACAGGTTTAGATGATAATCAATATATGACCGTTGCATATTTTATGTCTAATGCCGATGCTGTTGCAAATACTAACGAAATTATAGATATTACCATAACTGGCGTTACTACTATTTATGCTAGAATTTCCTTAAATAATGAAGATGATGTGGAGCTAGATTTTATGGTGGAAACAATCACTCTATCGTTTCAAACAACTGCACCACTTATGTCATTTACCACAACTATTTGTGATGATTTAAATGATAATCAAGAAGATTACAACTTAACAGATCACGAAGCAATTATTGGAGGCGGAACAGCAGGATTAATTTTCACCTATAACGAAGCTAATGGATCACTCATTGCTGATCCAGTAAATTACGTGGTTTATGGTCCAAATAGAATTATCACCGTTTATGTTGAAGCATTAAATGGATGTATATCAAATACTACATTAACTATATCCTTCTATAACATTGAAAACAATACTACAACCTTAGAACAATGTGATTATGATAATAACAACCAAGAAACCTTTGATTTAGCAACTAGTTTGCCAAATATTAATACGAACCATAGTAACTATACCATTTCTTATTATCTAACACAAATAGAAGCAGATGCTGGTTTACCTGCTACAGAAATACCAAATCCAAATGCATTAACCATAAATACAAATACAACAATTTATGTGCGTTTACACGATAATACCATTAACTGTTACACAACTGCTACTTTAAATTTATCGATAATAACGTTACCTTATTTTGCAACAAACACTATCAATACATTATGTGATTATGAAAATGATGGTATTGAAAATAACGTAACACTTGCTCAATTTGATGCTACAATACTTGGTGGGCAAACCAATGTAACGGTTGTATATTATAACTCCAATTTAAATGCAACTAACGAAACAAACCAAATAACCGTTAGTAATATAACAAATGGTAACACCTTATTTGTTCGTTTATCAGGAATCGCGAATTGTGATACTGTTGGTACTATTACATTTAATTTAACAGCTGCACCAGTTGTAAGTAATAGTAGCCCTATTATTTGTGATAGTTTTAATGACCAACAAGAAATTTACGATTTAACTATAAATAACGCTACAATTGTTACAAATACAGCGATACATAGTTTTAGCTATTACAACTTAGAACAAGATGCTATCGATAATATTAATGCCATCATACAACCAACTACATATTTAATAAATGTTGTACCTCAAACTATATATGTTAGAATTGTAAATAATGTAACTGGCTGTTTTTCTATTGCTTTACTTAATCTAGATTTTACAAATCCTGTTTTAATTCAAGATACCGAATTATCTTCTTGCGATGATGATTTTAATCTAACCGAAGAATTTGATTTATCGGATGCTATTCCAAGTATGCTTGCAGATACAACAGGTTTACAAATAACCTATTATTCTAATGAAATTGCTGCCCAAAATACCGATGCAACATTTTTAATTGCCAACCCAAATAATCATAATACGGCATCGGAAACCGATATTGTTTTTGTACGTTTTGATAACCCTACAACTGGCTGTTTTTCTATAGGTAGAGTAACACTTCGAGTTTTAAAAACACCCAAGCTTATTGATAGTGCTTTTATGGTGTGCGATACCGATTTAAATGGTGTTTACACGGAAGATTTAAGTAACTTAAACCCTTTAATTATTCAAGATCAAACAGGATTAACCTTTGCCTATTATGCCAGTTTAATTGATGCTCAAGATGAAACCAATATAATTTTAAATACTGCTAATTATATTATTCCTAGTAACAATCATACCATATATATTAGAGTATTAAATAATTTTGGTTGTTGGTCAATTGCTTTTGTGAATATTACTTTTCCGCCAATGGTTTCCACGCTTTCTGTTTCCAATATTATGGAAGAATGCGATGATGATTTAGATAATTTTGAAATATTTAATCTAACTACATTTGAAAATCAATTTACCGCAGAAATTGGCGCTACTTTTAGTTATTATAACTCCTTTGTAGATGCTAGTTTAGAAGCCAACCCAATTGCTAATCCTGCAGCGCATCAAAATATAACAGCAAATGGACAAACTATATTTGTGCGAGTTTCTGTGATTGGTAAATGTGATAATTTCACTCAATTTACAATTGCTACAATACATATTAATCCACCAACAATACCAGATAATAATTTTTGTGCAGGTTCTTTTGTTACTTTAGATGCTGGCGTTGGTTATAGTAGTTATTTATGGAGTAATGGTAGTATCACACAAACATCCGATTTTATGGTTGCTGGTACACATACAGTAACACTTACTGATGCAAATGGTTGTACAGGTACATATGCTATTATTGTAACCGAAACACCATTACCTATAACAAGTGGTTATAGCGTAGAAAAATGTGATGATGATGGTGTCTTTGATTATAGTAATACCTTTGAATTAACAGATTATATAAATAATTTAACCAACAATAATCCAAATGTTACCACACAATTTTTTGTAGATCAAACTAGTTTAGATGCTAATGTGCCAATTACAAATACAACTTTTATAAATACTACTAATCCACAAAATTTATTAGTAAAAGTACAAGATAATACTACCTTGTGTTATGCAATTGCAACACTAACTTTAGAAGTAATTATCGTTACATCCAATGATGTGAGTTTAGAAGTTTGCGATGAATTAGATTCCGAAGATGGCTTAAATACCTTTGATCTTAGTACAGCTATACCAGATATAATAGCAGGTTTGCCAAGTGGTCAAACAGTTACTTTTTATGAAAGTGATCCAGACGCTTCAACAAATGCCAATCAAATTACTAATTTATTCTATCCAAATACAAATCCGTATACTCAAATAATATATGCAAGAACTGAGAATAGCTTAGGTTGTATCGATGTTTCCTCAGTACATTTAGTAGTTAATGATTTACCTGATATTATTATGGAAGAAGAGGTTATATATTGCTTAAATTCCTATCCAGATACCATAGATTTATCTAGTGGAATAATAAACAACCCCAATGATTACGACTATTTATGGAATACAGGTGAGACAACAGATACCATACAAATTAATGAAATAGGAATCTATACCGTAGATATTATCACAAGACCACAAGGTTGTAGAAAAACGAAAGCAATACGTGTTATTGCTTCAGATATAGCAACTATAGAAAGTGTACATATTGGTAATCTAGCTGCCATAAATAATATTGTAGTATATGTAACTGGTGTTGGAGATTATGAATATGCGCTAGATGATATAAATGGTTTATATCAAGATAGTAATACTTTTTTTAATGTTCTAAGCGGCATCCATACCATATATGTTAGAGATAAAAATGGTTGTGGTGTTGTGGAAGAAACTATTACAAGCGTTGTTTTTCCACCATTTTTCACCCCAAATAATGATAATTATAACGATACTTGGTTGCCTATTGGTTTATCACAAACCATACATTCAAATATTACCATTTATATATTTGATAGATACGGTAAAGTCTTAAAAAAACTAAATCCTTTTGGAGATGGATGGGATGGCATCTATAATGGTGTACTTTTACCTAAAAATGATTATTGGTTTAAAATAACATTCACTGAAAATTTTAGTCATAAAAAACGTGAAATAAAAAGTCATTTTTCTTTAAAGAAACACCTTTAGTTTTTTTGTCTAAAAATAGAAGTTCGACTATAATTATTTTTAAATTGAATGTAATTATAGTCAAACTTAAACTAATAAACTAACAACAAGAACTAGTAGAACCACAACAATCTGTATTTTCAACTACTTCTTTAAGCGATTCTGGTATACAAGTTTCTGGTGCTTTACAACCCGTTTTACCACTAAATAGTTTTACAATTAATTGCTCATTTAGTATCTTAAAATCACTAATATCTAGTATGGAAGTATGAAAATTATCGTTACCAAACTCTACTTTTACATCAGTATCTAACCATAATGGGTTAATAGAATCAACACGTTCTAAAATAGCAAGTACCTTAGCAACTGTCATATAATTTTCCTTTCCTTTTTCACTAGGGCTTTCCCATAATTGTAAATGGGTTTCTTTCCAATTATTTATATTACCACCACAATCAACGCTTTCAAAAGTTACATTTTTAACTTCGGTAAGATGGTAATTAGTATCCGTAATTTGATTTTCAACATATTCAAATAGTAATGCCTTGTTTTTATTCTCTTTTAATTTTTGGATAAATTCTTTTGTCTTCATAAATGTGAATTTAATATCGTAATATTACGATTGATTAATGTGAATTTTTTTACTCCTTAAATTATTAACAACAACTTATACTCGAAAAATCTTCCTTAAATAAAGTTTCAAATAATCGTTTTGCTCTTTGCCAATTCTCTTGATGTATGCAGTACTTGATTTTTGGTAATTCTATTTCTCCAACTATTAAACCTGCCTCTTTTAATTCTTTTAAATGTTGTGAAATAGTAGACTGTGCTAAAGGAATAACAGCAACTAAATCACCTGTAAAACAACAACTTTGGTTGCTTAAATATTTTAAAATAGCCAAACGTACTGGATGCCCAAGTGCTTTGGCATACATCGCAGTTTGCTCTGTAATATCTGAATATAATATATTTGAAGTTTCTTTTCTCATGCTAATCGCAAATATACGATTAAATATTAAGTCGCCAAAAAAAATGATTTTTTTTATATAAAAGAATTCATCCCATAATAAATTGTAATTTTACCAGTATTAAATTTTATTCACTAAAATACAAAAATGAAAAGCCTAAGTATCTTTATTCTATCTTTCCTATTGAGTTTTAATATGCAAGCACAGAAAAAACCAGCATATAAATTATTTAAAGCAAATGGTAAGAAAGTTTCCTATAAAAAAATGTTGAAAAAAGCCTCAAAAGCCGATATTGTTTTATTTGGAGAACATCACAATAACCCAATTTCACATTGGTTACAATTCGAATTAACAAAAGACCTTGCCAAATTACGTGATATTGTTGTAGGTTTTGAAATGATAGAAGCCGATAATCAAACACAATTAAACGATTATATGAGTGGCAAAATTAACCAGAAAGAATTTGACACTATAGCTCGTTTATGGAGAAATCACAAAACAGATTACAAACCAATAGTTGATTTTGCTAAAGAAAATAAAATTAGAGCAGTAGCTTCTAATGTACCAAGGCGCTATGCAAGTAAGATATTTAGAGGTGGTTTTGAAGCCTTAGATAGTTTAAGTCTTGTAGAAAAATCGTGGATTGCACCATTACCTATTGCCTATGATGCAACTTTGCCAGGTTACGTGAAAATGAAAGCAATGATGGGCGGACACGGCGGCGATAACCTACCAAAAGCACAAGCAATAAAAGATGCTACAATGGCTTATTTTATTTTAAAAAATAGAAAAGAAAATCAATTATTTATCCATTACAATGGTTCATACCATTCCGATAATTACGAAGGTATTTATTGGTATTTAAAACAAAAAAACCCAAACTTACATATTGTAACTATTACAACAATTGAATCGGAATCTATTAAATTAAAATTTCTCAAGGAAGATAAAAATATAGCCGATTTTATAATTCAAATTCCTGCAAGTATGACTAAAACTTATTAATCATAATTTGAGTTAAATTATCACTGGGTAAAAAAGCCTTAAAAATAAGTTAAAAAAGTCTTTTATTACTTGTGTTTAAGCTTATTAATAATAACATTTTTATTTTCTATAAAGAATAAAAAATATCACTAAATAGTAGTATTTTTGCATTTAACAAATACAATTTGTAATGCTTAAAAAAATTAGTGGTTTTTTATTTAGTACACGCTTAATGGCAATGGCAATTTTAGCTTTTGCAGTAGCCATGGCAACTGCCACATTTATTGAAAACGATTACGGCACACCAACTGCAAAAGCCGTAATATACAATACATGGTGGTTTGAAGTAATTATGGTTTTATTAGTAGTAAATTTCATTGCTAATATGTTTCGTTATCGTTTATTTCGAAGAGAAAAATGGCCTGTTTTACTATTCCATCTTGCTTTTATTGTAACCTTACTGGGTGCATTTATTACAAGATACCATGGTTTTGAAGGCATGTTATCCGTACGTGAAGGCGAGCTTAGTAATAAAATGTTTTCCGATAATACACATATAAATATTCGTGTAGATAACGGAAAACTTATGAAAAATTATGATGATAGTGTCTTATTTGGGCAAATTGGAAATAATAAGTACTTCTTAAAATCTAAATTTGGAGAAGATAAAAAAAGTAGCACCCCTTTTTCGATTGAATTGATTGATTTTGTTGGAAACGCTAAGGATAGTTTACTTGTAGATCCATCTGGAGATTATTATTTACACATCGTAGAAACAAGCTCTGGCTCTAGAAGAGATCTTTACGTAAAAGATGGTGAAATAAAAAGTATTAATGGCATTCTATTTTCCTTTAATAATTTTGTAAAAGGAGGTATGAATTTTACAAAAAAAGGAGATGAGACTTTTTTACAACCACTTTTTGAAGGTAGTTATATGGAGATGCAAACACAAAAGCTCACTCCTGTTATAAAAGATTCTTTAGCGCCATTACAAATTAAAAAATTATATACTTTTAAGAATATGCGCTTTGTTATAAAAGCAATTACTAAAGGTGTTTTTTTAAGAGAAGCTACACCAAGAAAAATGCATGACCAATACCCTCATAATTTCCTTACTTTCAAAATTAAATCTGGTAAAGAAGAAGAAATTGTTTCGGTTAAAGGTCGTAAATTCGAAATAAGAAAACCTATTAAAACTTCTTTAAATGGCTTAAATTTTCATATAAGTTATGGTTCAAAATATTTGGAAATACCTTTTTCAATAAAATTAAAAAAGTTTGAATTAGAACGCTATCCTGGTACAGATTCTCCATCTTCTTATGCCAGTGAAGTTACTGTAATTGATAAAGACAAAACTTTTGATTTTAGAATTTATATGAATCACGTATTAGACTTTAAAGGATATCGCTTTTTTCAATCCTCTTTTGATCCCGATGAAAAAGGAACACATTTATCTGTTAATCACGATTATTGGGGAACATTAGTCACTTATATCGGGTATATTTTAATGGGAATAGGCATGTTTTTTACCTTATTTTGGAACGGATCTCGTTTTAAAGATTTATCAAATAAATTAAAAAAAACAGCTACAAAAAAAACAACTATTATCCTGTTATTTTTAAGTTTTGGATTGGCAAATTTTGCACAAGAAGAACATACGCATAACGAAATAATTTCTAGTAAAACGTCCGAAGAATTACAAAAACACGTAGTTAGTAAAGCACATGCCGATAAACTTGGTAAACTATTAATTCAAGATTTTGGAGGTCGTTTTAAACCAGTTAACACCTATGCTTTAGAAGCATTAAGGAAAGTGTATGGTAAAGATAAATACAAAGGTTTAACTGCGGAACAAGTGCTAATATCTGCACAACTAAACCCTATGTTATGGGATAATGAACCAATCATCAAAGTAAACACAATACCTTTAGGAAAAGAAATAGTAAAACATCTAAAAGTTGAAAATGAACATGCCTCATTAGCTTCTTTTTTTCAAGATAGAACCTATTACTTGAAAGATAAAGTAGCTACAGCTTTTCAAAAAAACAGTGTGCTTAGAACCAAAACAGATAAAGAAATTATTAACCTCGATGAAAAGGTAAATATCTGGTCAAGCCTTTTAAATGGTAGTTTAATGAGAATTTACCCTAAAAAAGGAGACGCTAATAACAAGTGGTTTATAGGTATTGATAGAGAGGCATTTATAGAACAGGATACCATGATTTTAAAATTACACAGCATGTATATGCGCTCTTTAATTCATGGTATAGAAACAAATGATTATAAAGAAGCCGATAACTATTTAAAAATTATTAGTGAATATCAGCAAAATTTAAGTGCTGAGATTATTCCATCTCAAAAACGAATTGAATTAGAAATAAAATACAATCGTTGGAATGTGTTTCTAAAATTGCTGCTATTTTATTTTACCATTGGAATGTTTTTAATTGTTTTAGCCTTTTTCGATTTATTTAAACCAAATGCCAAAGTAATAAAATTAGCTATTAAAATTCTTACTCTTATAACTATTCTAGGAGTGATTGCTCATGGTCTTGGTTTAAGCGCTCGATGGTATATTTTAGAACGTGCACCTTGGAGTAATGGCTATGAAGCAACTGTTTTTATTGCCTTTATAACCGTTTTAGTAGGGTTCATTTTTTCTTACAATCGTAGTAAATTCATTATTGCGGTATCCGTTTTGTTTGCAGGTTTTTTATTAGGTATTGCACACGGTAGTTTAATGAGTCCCGAAATGACTAATTTAGTGCCTGTTTTAAAATCGTATTGGTTAATTATTCATGTGGCAATTATCACAGCTAGTTATGCCTTTTTAGGTTTAGCATCTTTACTTGGGTTTATTGTATTGTTATTGTTTATTTTAAGAACGCCTGCAAATAAAAACCGATTAAATGAAACGATAAAAGAACTAACTTATGTAAACGAATCTACCTTAATAGTTGGTTTATTTATGCTAACTATTGGTACTTTTTTAGGTGGCGTTTGGGCAAATGAAAGTTGGGGTAGATATTGGTCTTGGGATCCTAAAGAAGTTTGGGCATTAATATCTATGATGGTGTACATTTTTATTCTACATATGCGAATGGTACCAGGTTTGCAAAGCCGTTTTGCATTTAATTTTGCCAGTATGATTTCTATAGCAACTTTAATAATGACTTATTTTGGCGTAAATTATTATCTTAGTGGTATGCATTCTTATGCAACTGGTGATCCAGTTCCTTTTCCGAGTTGGGGAATTGTTGCCATTGTATTTATTGCTATATTTTCTATATTCTCTTTCTTTAGATATCGTAATTTTAAAGCACGAAAAAAATAATTGGAGATAATACCATGTTGTAGTAATTGTTTTATTCTTTAAAAATCAAATTATTATGAAAAAAATAACCGTAATTATTCTTGCTATTTTTTTAATAGCAATCGTATATTTTTATTTTGCTATTTATCCAAAATTTGACATAGTAAGTGGGTTTTCATCCAAAAGTATTGCATCGCATCATTTTTTAGCAGGCAGAAGTGTTCAAAAAACTATGGAAACCGATAATAACGTGCCATCAATGAATTTGGCAACAAATAAAGTAGATACAGAAAATAAAATGGTTAGTTCCTCTGTATTTAGATTAAAAAAACGGACTGCTATTTATACTAAAGGCTTGGGTGCAATGCTTGTTCCTGTAGGAAAAGAAAATAGAACATCTAAACGAGTTGCACCAAATAGAAGTTACCCTATAAATAAAGAAGCTTATCCTTATGGAAACTTTCCTCAAAAAGACACTCTTTTCACTTCTATAAATTATAAAAATTTGAAAAAAGCTGTAGCAGATGCATTTAATAAACCAACGAAAAATAGTAAAAAAACACGATCCGTTTTAGTAATTTATAAAAATCAAATTATTGCCGAAAAGTATACGGAAGGTTTTGATAAAAAATCACTAATTTTAGGTTGGTCAATGGCAAAAAGTATAACCAGTACTATTATAGGGGTTTTAGAAAAACAAGGAAAAGTAAATCTAAACCAAATTAATTTATTTAAAGAATGGCAACATGATGCTCGAAAAAACATCAAACTACGCAATCTATTAAATATGAATTCAGGTTTAGAATGGGAAGAAAACTACAATGAAATTTCAGACGTTACCCAAATGCTTTTTTTGGATGTAGATATGACTCAAAAACAAAAAAATAAACAATTTGTAGGTAAACCAAACGAAACTTGGAACTACTCTAGTGGAACAACTAATTTATTAAGTGGGTTTATTAGAAATCAATTCTCGTCACAACAAAATTATGTAGATTTTTGGTATACAGAATTAATTGATAAAATAGGTATGAATTCTATGCTTATAGAAACCGATTATACTGGAAATTTTGTAGGCTCATCTTACGCTTGGGCAACCACACGCGATTGGGGAAAATTCGGCTTACTCTATTTACATAACGGCAATTGGAATGGCGAACAAATCATCAACACATCTTGGGTAGATTTTACAAAAAAACCAACCAATACTTCAAAGGACGAATATGGCGGACATTTTTGGTTGAATGCTGGCGGCATTTATCCTGATGTACCGCGCGATTTATATTCCGCTAATGGATATCAAGGACAATATGTATTTATAATTCCTTCAAAAAATGTCGTAATTGTACGAACTGGTTTAGCCGAACATCCAGAATTTGATATAAATCAATTTTTAAAAAGTATTTTAGAAAGTATTGAGTAGTTTTTTTCAGGTTAAGATAATCCTACTTTGTAAAAAAGTTCTATGTTACCTATTTGTTCTATATGGTTTAAAACAAAGTCTAATTTTTTTTTGTACTATTAACCTGAGTTCAATATAAATTTACAAAATACTAAACAAAGCCTTTCTCCGTAAAATAAGCAACAATAGCCTGTTTCAACAATACGGTTTGTTCGCCACCTTTTAAAAAGGGTAAGTTTTCAGTAAGATTATAATGAGGCCAACCTTCTTCATCAAAATAATCAAATTCATAATAGCCAAAAGGTTCTAATAACCTACAAACAGCAATATGCATTAAGGCAATTTTTTCGTCTTTTTTAAATGTTTGATAACCTTTACCTAATTCTTGCACGCCAATAAGATATACAATAGAATCTACATCCATTTTTTCGCCATCGGCAAATTTAGCAGAAATAATAGTTTGTATTTTTTCCCAATCGTTTTTTAAATTTTCGTTTATCGACATTTTTTTAAGTGAAATTTTCTACAAAGAAACGTAAATATTTTAGGAATGTAATACTAACTTGAATTTATAATTAATGTCTTTGTAAAAATCAAGAAGTCTTACAGCGAAGCGGTCTAATTATCTTATTCATAATCTACCTGATACAAAATAAGCCCAGAAGCTGGCGCAACAAAAGGCAAAGGTCTATCAATATTATGTTCTACTAAGGACTTTTTGATAAATTCTAAACTAATTTCGCCTTGACCAAGTCTAAAAAGTGTGCCCATAATTAAGCGAACTTGATTTCGTAAAAAACCACGACTTTTTATGCGATAAACATAGGTTTTTTTAGGGAAAAAGTTAGCAGAATAAATGGTATTTACTACGATTTCGCTTACCAGTATTTCTCTATGGTAATTCGCAAACTCGGTTGGTTTGGTACAATAATGTTTAAACCAATGATTGCCCTGAAATAATGCGGCGCCTTCTTTCATTAATTCCAAATCTAACTCTTCATAAAAGCAGGTTAATATTGGTGCTGCAAAAGGGTGGTTTTTAGTTCCAAAAGAGAAAAAATACAAGTACTCTTTCACTTTTGCATCATTTATTACATTGAATTTCGCATCGGTCTCTTTAACATCTAAAGCTTTAATATCATTAGGTAAATTATTATTAAAGTCTATTAAAAACTGGGTTAAATCGGTTATTTCATCATAAATAAATAATTCCATTGGAAAATCATTTGCCGATACTCTAGCATCGGTTCTACCAGAACCCAATACTTTTGCTTTCCCTTTCCCTAAAACAAAACGCAAGGTTTTTTCTATGTGACCTTGTAAGGTTTTTACATCTTTTTGGCGTTGCCATCCGTGAAAACGAAAACCTAAAAATTGCATTCTAATAATATAAAAATAGCGTTTTTTATCCATCATTATTAACGTCTAGGATAAATAGTTAAACGCTGCCCTATTCTTAATTTAGTAGATTTTAAGTTATTCCAACGTTTTATTTTAGCAACACTAACGCCATATTTACGAGCAATTTTCCCTAAAAAATCACCACTACGCACTTTGTATCTAATGCGATTATTCATTTTGGTGTTTTTGGGCAATGGTTTTTCTCGTTTAGCATCATCGGCAGCAGCAAAAGTATAAATACGTTCTTCGTTTTGCACAAATTGACCAATAAAATTTTTAGGTAAAACCAAGGTGTAATCTTTGCCTTTAATTACAGGAATGATGTCTAATTTATATTGCGGATTTAAAAATTGTAACATGTTTTTCGTTACTGGAATTGCTTGGGTGATTTGATCAAAAGTTAGTTGTTTTTTTACACGAATGGAATCGGTTTCAAAGTATTGTAATTCCGTTTTAGGAGGATTAATTTGATGTTCGTTTTCATATTCAAAAATATACATCGTAGTATAAAAAAGTGGCACATAACTAGCTGTTTCTCTTGGTAAATGATGTCTTATATTCCAATAATTTCTCGATCCGCCAGAACGTCTTATCGCTTTACTTACATTACCTGGACCCGAATTGTAAGCTGCCAAAGCAAGATCCCAATCTTTAAAAGTATGATGTAACGCTTTTAAGTATTTACAAGCGGCAATTGTAGCCTGTAAAACATCACTTCGCTCATCTACATAAGAGCTAACGTCTAAGTCAAATTGTTTACCCGTTTGATACATAAATTGCCATAAACCAGTTGCGCCAACACGTGATTTTGCTCTTGGGTTTAAAGCTGATTCTACTACGGCTAAATATTTCAGTTCTAACGGAATGTCGAATTTTGCCAATTGCGCTTCAAATAATGGAAAATAATATTTTGATTTCGCTATTAAGTTAGCATATTTACTCTTTCTATTATTTAAAAATTTCTTAATTATTCTTTCTAACGATTCGTTGTATGCTACATTAAATGGTGTTTTACTATTTAAATGCGCTAAACGCTCTTTTAAGACTTCGGTGCTTAATTCCGATTCCATAGTATAATTCATTAACTGTTTATTATCGTCATTTAAAGAGGAATTGTACATTGCCTCAAACCACAAATCATCTATAATTTTGGCATAAGCATCATCCGATAATATCGTTAAATTGGCATTAATTACCGTTTCGGTAAGCGCTGGTGTTTCTATTTTCTTTTCCGTTATAATAGATGTTGTTTTAAGAATACTATCGCTCTTTGTTGTAATGGAATTTGTAATAACAGGAATAGAATCTATTTTTTGAACTATTTGTTCTTGTGCATTTAATTGGAGAACTAAACCGAAAATAAAAGTGATGAAAATGTATTTCATAGAAATTGGAATATAAAATTAAAAGATGCTAAAATACTTATTTTAGTAGGTTAAAAGGGAGAATAGGAATATTAAAGTAAAAAACGTCCTAAAAAGTAATTTATTTTGCAAATAACAAAACGAAAACTTGTTTAAACAAAATATAATCGTAATATTTGTTTCCTAATAACCAAAACTTACATTGATGAAACAGATTCAAATTAAAAATGCGGTGCTATTTATTTTATTTTTAGTGCCACTTTTTATAGTTGCACAAACTATTACTGGAACCGTAAAAGATGAAAATGGAGAATTATTACCTTTCGCCAACGTTATAGAACAAGGTACTTCTAACGGAACAACTACCGATATTGATGGTAACTTTACCTTACGTATTAGTATTTTACCAACTACATTAATCGTTAATTCCTTAGGATATAACGAAGTAATTTTACCAATTACAACTACAGCCGCTGTTACAGTAAATTTAAAAGAAGAAAGTTTAGGCTTAGATGAAGTAGTAATTACAGGTAATAGAGCAAAAGCAAGAACTATTTTAGATTCGCCTGTGCCAATTGATAATATAAATGCTGCCGAATTAGTAGCAAGTGGTAAAGTAACGGTTGAAGAAATGTTAACCTACAAAATACCATCCTATAACTCAACAAACCAAACTGTTAGTGATGCAACAGCACATTTTGACCCAGCAGATTTACGTGGTTTAGGACCAAGTAGAACTTTAGTTTTAATTAACGGAAAACGAAAAAATCAAAGTGCTTTAGTATATATAAATGATACGCCTGGTAAAGGAGAAGTTGGTACGGATATGAAATCAATTCCAGCGGCAGCTATCGCAAGAATCGAAGTTTTACGTGATGGCGCTTCGGCACAATATGGTTCCGATGCAATTGCAGGTGTAATTAATATTATTTTAAAGAAAGATGTAAAACATATTACCGCTAATATTCATACGGGCATTACTACACAAGGCGATGGTTTAGAAGTTGGCGCAGATATTAATGGCGCATATAGTAACGAAAAAGGCGCTTATGTAAATTACACCGTTGGTTTACGACACCAACAACATACCAATAGAGCTGGCGAACCAGGAAAAGATGATTTGTTTGGTGTACCAGCAAATGATCCAACTTGGGGACAATGGTTAAGTGATAATCCTGATTTAGGTATGACCGTTGGACAACCAGATATGAATACTGGTGAAATTATGTTAAATGGTGCAATCCCTTTTAATAATGATAAAGGAGAATTTTATGCAACTATGAGTGCAACTTTACGTAAAGGAAAATCTTTTGCTTTATACAGAACACCATATTGGGTTAGTGATCCACATAATTTATTACATAATCCTGCGGATGATTACAATGGTTTTCAACCAACTTTTGAAACCAATATTAGCGATAATATGGATATTTTAGGAGCTAAATTTGAAGCTGGTAAGTTTAACGTAGATGTAAGTGCCACTTATGGTGTAAATAAAGTAGAGTATATTATTGGCAATACTTTAAATCCAGATATGGGCGCATTAAGTCCAACGCAATTTGAGGCTGGCGGTTATCGATTTAGTAACCTAATAGGAAATGTTGATGTTAGCAGAAGTTTTGATAAAATAAGTGTGATTTTTGGTGCAGAATACAAAGTGGAAAACTTTAAATCTATTGCTGGCGAACCAGCTTCTTATTTTGGAGGTGGCGCACAATCCTTTCCTGGAGTATCACCAAATGATAGATTAACTAAAAAAAGAGGTAGTTTTGGTGCATATGCCAATGTAGATTATGATATAACAAAAGCTTTTTTAATTGGAGGAGCAGTTCGTTTCGAAAATTACGATGATTTTGGAAACAATACTTCGTATAAAATAAATGGACGTTATAAATTTGGGAATACAGCTACTGTAAGAGCTTCTTATAGTACTGGTTTTAGAGCACCATCTTTACATCAAGTATATTTACGTAATATTCAAACTTTGGTTTCTGGCGGTACAGTATCTAATCAAGGTACTTTTAATAATGTAGATCCAATAATTAGAAATGGCTTAGGTGTACCTCAATTAAAAGCCGAAACTTCTACAAACTATACCTTAGGTGTTACGGTTAAACCAATACGTAACGTATCTTTATCTTTAGATTATTATAGCGTTGCAATAAATGATAGAGTTTTATTTACAGGGGAAGTTGGGTTTGATAGTGATCCTTTAACAACAAATCCTGTTGAGGCTATTTTAGTTGCCAATGACATTACCAGTTTAAAATTCTTCACCAATGCAGTAAATACCGAAACACAAGGGATTGATTTTGTAGCTAGTTACAATAACATTCGTTTTCCAAAAGGAAAGCTAGGCTTCAACTTAGCGCTGAATTGGAACGAAACAAAAATTGTAGATGAAATTACCACACCAAGTTTATTAGCTGCTAACGGATATGATATTTTTAATCGTAAAGAAGCAAGTAGAATCGAATCTTCTAGACCAAAAATTAAAGGAATGTTTGGTGTAAATTACGAACAAGAAAAATTCAACATACATTTAAACAATACGTATTTTGGTGAAGTTACTTGGCAACATGCAGCAGATCCAACCAAAGACCAAACCTTTGCTGGTAAAGTGATTACCGATGTTGTTTTTGGATACGATTTTTATAAATGGCTTAGGTTTAATCTAACCGTTAATAATTTATTAAACGTATATCCTGATGAAATTGATACCAAAGGCGATGCGGTAACTGATTTAGGTGGACGTTTTAAATATCCTTGGGAAGTAAATCAATTTGGTTTTTTAGGAACAAAATTAAAAGCAGGTTTTACCTTTAAATTTTAAGCACTTTATTAAAAAATAGATTTATAAAAGACTGTCATTTTTGATAGTCTTTTTTTATACTCTTAAATTAGCCTCTTAAAAACACCTTAATCCAAAGGTTTAAAGCTTAATATAAAAGTTAAATTATATAAAAAAGAGTTTTTTTTTTATTAAATTGCGAAATTGAACTCAAATAACAACAAGTTTATTATGAAAAAACATTTTATATATCTACTAATTACTTTTATAAGCCTTCCTTTTATTACTGCACAAGTTGATTTATCTGGTCCTAAACCAATAATTCAAGTACTCAACCCTACTACAGGTAGTTATCAAAATTTAAATGGTGCAACCTTAGAACTTGGTTGTGGCGTTGCAAGTTATTGTATTAGAGCAACTTGGACGGATATTGGTAGCCCCAACGAATATAGAGTAGAGAGTATACCATATACACAACAACCTTATTTAGTTAATGGAACTACCCCAGCAAATGGATTTGTTTTTCCTTCGGTAAATGATGATAATTGGTCTGCTGTACAAACTTTATCTACAAACGCAGGTGCCGATCTTTTAAGTTTGTGTTTTTTTGGTAATGCCCGAAATCAAATTACGTTATCTTCTAATGGCGCAATAAGTTTTAATTTAGGTTATGCAGGTGGTTATTCAGATTGGACAATACATAATATGGGTAAAATAGCACCAAGTGCTAATATGAATCCGTATGCAGAATCTATACTTTCCCCTTTTCATGATACCGATCCACAGCATGGTAATGTAGACCCAATAAATACTTTTTCTTATTGGGATGTAAAAGGTAATGTAGGAGAACGTTATTTAATTTATGGAACGCACGAAATGCCCATGTATTCTTGTGACAATAATGGTGATCCAAGAGCAACACATCAAGTGGTATTTTACGAAACTACAAATATAATTGAATTTAATATTAAGAAAAAACCAATTTGTCCTACTTGGGCAGGTGGTTTTGCAGCTTTAGGAATTCAAAATGCAGCTTTAAATTTAGGATATTCTGCACCTGGAAGAGATAACTTAGAGCTTTGGCGTATTGTAGATAATGCTGCTGACCCTTTTTTAACATCCGATCCTACACATACTTCTATGTCAGAATCTTGGCGTTTTATACCAGATGGTGTTTTGGGTGTAGCACCTTTATTTACTTGGTACGAAAATTATAACCATGCTACAGAAACTGGAGATTTATTAGGTAGCGATCCGCATAACCCATATTTATGTGTTGCAATTGGTGATGTACCAACTGCAGGTGTTGTTTATACTGCAGTAGTTACTTATACTGATTATTGTACTGGATTAGTTTTCAATGCTGCAACCGATGTACAATTTGGTTTAAGCGACCCAATGCAAATGCACATTAAAGAACGTAATTCTACCGATGATACTATAGAGTTTCACGTAGAAGAACAATTGGATTTATGTTTGAATGACAACTATACTTTAGAAGCGATTATACAAGGTTTTGATAATACCGATGGTAGTACCTTAACCTACCAATGGTATATTACACAAGGCGTAACACCAATAGCAGTAATACCAGGTGCAACAAGTGCTACTTTTGATATTATAAATGCTCAAGTTGGTACTTATGTGTATACTCTTTTTGTTATTCATGATTCTACAATGATTGGTGGTGATATTTGTTTTTACGATGATACCATTGCAGTTAGAGTTTATGATACACCACAATTTGATTATCCTGCACCAGGTGTTTATTGTGCCAGCGATGCCGATCCTATACCATTAAATATTTCTCCTGCGGTAGGTATTTGGACCATTAGTAATGGTGGTGTTTGGACCAACCCAGAAGTAAATCCTTTACAATCTTTAGATGGTATTATAGATTTAACCAACTCTATGGATACTACAACTGGTGGTAATGTTGATGGTACAGGTGTGTTTGCTGTTACTTATACCATAGGAGCTGGTTGTTTTCTAACAAAAAGTATAACCATTAATAATGCACCAAATATTTTAGACCCTGAAGAAGATCCTAATTCCACACCTGCCAATTTACCAATTGATGAAATATCTAAATGTGAAACAAATGCAACCCTACATACAGCCGATTTTGATACAGCGGCAATTGAAACATTTATATTAAATAATTTAACAGGTTTAACGCTAACCTATGAATATACAACAAGTGCTGGTTTACAAGTAGTAAACACCATGCCAAACCCGTTTAACACAACAACAATAACCATTAGAGTAACTGCTGTTGATCCTGCAGATCCTGCAAGTTGCCCAACAGAAATAATATATGATTTAACTGTTCTTACTTTACCAACTATAGGAAATCCAATAAATAATTTGATCTTATGTGAAAATATTGCAGGTACAGGTATTGCTAGTTTTAATGGTGTTAATTTAGAAGCTACCATATTAAATGGACAAAACCCTTTACTTTATACCATAGTTTATACTGCAATAGATTCTGATGGAAATCCAGTAACCATGACAAGCCCTTTAGCTGTTTCTTTTGATTCTGTAAGTGTAACGGTTACTGCTGTTGTTATACCTTTAAACGGTAATACTTCTGGCGGTTGTACATCTTCTCCAACTACTTTTGATTTAGTGGTAAGAGATATTCCTACAGTAACAGTTCCTACAACCGATTTAATAAAATGTGAAACAGACACCACCAATCATACAGCATCTTTTGATACTTCTACTTGGAATACTACAGCTCTTTCAGGTAATAGTACGCCAATAAATGCAGATTTTGTTGTTTCTTATACCTATCATGATGGTACAGCAATGGTTACTGAAACTAGCTCTACCTTACCAAATCCACTGGTTATTGCATCACAAACTATTAGTGTATCGGCTAGTAATATTACAGCTGGGCAACAAACTTGTACGTCTAATGCTTCCACTTTTATAATAGTAGTGAACCCTAAACCAGTTGGTGTAAATCAAACCCCAACAACGTGTAGTGATGTTGCGTTAAACTTAGATTTAGATACTTTTACCACCTTGTTTGGAGCAGGTGTCATATCGTATTCTTGGCAAGCAGCTGACAATCCTAATGTAACAGGTGAAACCTCTACAGCATCAACTACTTCATTAATAACCGATACCTTAAATAATGTAAGTGGCATAAATCAAGATGTAATATATACAATAACACCAACAACAGTTGATAATTGTGATGGAGATAATTTTACCATAACGGTAACGGTTCAACCAGAACCAGTAGGAACAGCAACACCAGTAACCGCTTGTAGTAATGTGGTTTTTAGTCAAGATTTAAGTGCAATAACCACCATTGCAGGTACAACATTTTCTTGGATTGCTGCTGATAATCCTGATGTAACAGGTGAAACAACCATAGCAACAAATAGTGCTATAATTTCAGAAACACTAGTAAACACAAGTACTACAAATCAAAATGTATTGTACACCGTTACACCAACAGGTGCAAATGGTTGTACAGGAGATACTTTTATAGTGACCGTAAATGTTGGTAATGAACCTAATATGTCCAACCAAACAGATACTATTTGTAGTGACGATACTCTGGCAATAGATTTAGATACATTTACATCTTTAACAGCTAATAGCTATTCTTGGATTGCAGCGGCAAATGCCAATGTAGCAGGTGAAACTACTACTGCAACAGCAGGAACAACAATTGGAGATACCTTAAACAATGTAAGTGGTATCGCTCAAGATGTTATTTATACCGTAACACCAACATCATCAAATAGTTGTATAGGCACTGCCTTTACAGTAACTATTACAGTTAATCCCGAGCCAGTTGGTACCAATCAAACACCAACAACATGTAGTGACGTTGTTTTAAACTTAGATTTAGACACTTTTACCAATTTAGCAGGAGCAGGAAATACTTTTTCTTGGATTGCTGCCGATAACCCAAATGTAACAGGAGAAACTACTACAACATCTACAACAGCATTAATAACCGATACCTTAAATAATGTAAGTGGTACAAATCAAGATGTTGTATATACAGTAACACCAACTTCTGCTCTTACTTGTGAAGGAAATCCTTTTACCGTAACGGTAACAGTTCAACCAGAACCAGTAGGAACTCCAACACCAGTAACCGCTTGTAGTAATGTGGTTTTTAGTCAAGATTTAAGTGCAATAACCACCATTGCAGGTACAACATTTTCTTGGATTGCTACTGATAATCCTGATGTAACTGGAGAAACAATCGTAGCAACAAATGGCTCTATTATTTCAGAAACACTAATAAACACAAGTGCAACCAATCAAGATGTAATATACACCGTAACACCAACTGGTGCAAATGGCTGTACAGGAGATACTTTTATAGTAACGGTAAATGTTGGTAATGAACCTAATATGTCCAACCAAGCAGATACCATTTGTAGTGATGATACTTTAGCAATAGATCTAGATACATTTACTTCGTTAACAAACAATAGTTATTCGTGGATTGCAGCTGCAAATGCCAATGTAACAGGTGAAACTACTAGCGCAACTTTAAGTACAACAATTGGAGATACCTTAAACAATGTAAGTGGTGTCGCTCAAGATGTTATTTATACCGTAACACCAACTTCATCTAACGCTTGTGAAGGTACTGCCTTTACAGTAACTATTACAGTAAATCCAGAACCTGTTGGTACCAATCTAACGCCAACAACGTGTAGTGATGTTGCTTTAAACTTAGATTTAGATACTTTTACCACTTTAGTAGGAACTGGTAATACTTTTTCTTGGATTGCTACGGATAATCCTAATGTATCAGGAGAAACTACTACAGCATCTACAACCGCATTTATAACCGATACTTTAAATAATGTAAGTGGTACAAATCAAGATGTTGTATATACGGTAACACCAACTTCTGCTCTTACTTGTGAAGGAAATCCTTTTACCGTAACGGTAACAGTAGGTAATGAACCAAATATATCTAATCAAGCAGATACTGTTTGTAGTGATGACGTTTTAACCATAGATTTAAATTCATATACAACGCTTGTTGGTACAACTTATACTTGGATAGCAACAGATAATCCAAATGTATCAGGAGAAACCTTAGTACTTTCAAACACCACTACTATAGGAGATACTTTAAATAATATAAGTAATGCGCCACAAGATGTAATTTATACAATTACTCCAACCAATGGTTGTACAGGTAATGATTTCACAGTTACAATTACTATAAACCCAGAACCAGTTGGTACAACACCAGTAACTATAAATGCATGTAGTGATGTTGCATTAAGTATCGATTTAGAAGACCATACTTCTATGGCAGGAACAAATAATTCCTATTTATGGGTAGCAGCGGACAATCCTAATGTAACTGGAGAAGAATTAGTAGGTTCAAGCGCTGGTACTATAATGGATGTTATTACCAATACAAGTGGTATTCCACAGGATGTGGTCTATACAATTACGCCTACTTCCATAGATGGATGTGCAGGTAATCCGTTTACTATTACGGTTAAAGTTGGACAAAAACCTGTAGAAATTATACCACAACCAGTAACAGCTGTTGTTTGTAGTGACGATGTATTAAATATAGATTTAACCACCTATACTACGTTGGTTGGTAATACCTATTCTTGGGTAGCTACAGATAATACAGATGTTAATGTAACAGGAGAAACAACAACAGATACAGCATCTTCTCTTATAAATGATGTAATTCATAATATTACGGAAACAGCACAAACAATAATATATACTATAAAACCAACATCAGCACAAGGTTGTGAAGGAACTGCTTTTGTAATAAATGTTACTGTAAATCCAGAACCTAAAGGAACGAACACACCAGAATTAGCTTGTAGTGACACACCATTTACGTTAAATTTAGATGATTATACCACACTTTTTGGTCTGGGAAACACCTATTCTTGGATTGCTACAGATAATGCAAATATAACAGGAGAAACTTTAGTGCAAACTAATGCAAATACTATTTCAGAAACATTAACCAATGTAAGTGGTAGCTCACAAATAGTTGTTTACACTATTACACCAACATCCTCACAAGGCTGTGAAGGAGATAGTTTTGTAATTTCCGTTAGTGTTGGTGTAGAACCAGTTGGTACAGATTCTTCCTTATTTACTTGTAGTGATAGTGCTTTATCTATTAATTTAGACGATTATACCGACTTAGTAGACAATACCTATTCTTGGGTAGCTACAGATAATACAAATACAAATGTTACAGGAGAAACAATTATTGTTGCAACTACGGATATAATTTCAGATACACTAACCAATACTAGTGGTACAACACAATTTGTAATTTATACTATAACACCTACTTCCAAAGATGGTTGTGCCGGTAATCCTTTTGTGCTAACGATTGAAGTTGGTTTTGAACCAGTTGGAACAGTTGCAACTGAGGTTATTTGTAATGACGATACTTTAAATTTAGATTTATCTCTTTATACTACATTAATAAACAATACATATACTTGGTTTGCAACAAACAATCCAAATGTTGATGGTGAAACCTCTACTATGAATTCATCTTCTATAATTAATGATAGGCTATCTAATACTTCAGGATTAGATCAATTTGTTGTGTATACTATAACACCTACTTCCGCAGGAGATTGTTTAGGTGACCCGTTTACTATTACAGTAACCGTTAATCCACAACCACAATTTAATTTAGAAGCACAATATTATATTTGTCCAGAAATACAAACAGCTGAGATTGGAGATAATTCAAATCCTACTACATATACTTATCAATGGTTTGTAGCAACCGATATGACTACGGCATTACCAACTGTAGATACAACTGGTAGAACTCTAGAAGTTACCGAAGCTGAAATCACAGCTAATGGTGGTATCTATGCTTTAACTGCAACAGATACTAATGGATGTACATTTACCCAATTAACTTCGGTTAGTATGGCTGAACAAATGGTAATCACCAATGTTTTTGTGAATGATTTTGATGGAGAAAATAACAGTATAACTATCGAAGTTACTGGTGGTTCTGGTGCATTTGAATATACTTTAACCGATGGTGACGGAAATTCAACCACACAGTTGAGTAATGTTTTTAATGGCTTAGAAGCAAGCACTTATCAAATTGAAGTTACAGACTTAACGGGATGTAGTATAATACAAATTCAAGATGATATTCATGTATTAGATTATCTACCTTTCTTTACACCAAACGGTGATATTATAAATGACACTTGGCAAATTCAAGGAGCAAACTTAATACCAAATTCTAAAATTTATATATTTGATAGATATGGGAAAATACTTGCTCAAATAGATCCAACAAGTGTTGTTGGTTGGGATGGTTTATATAATGGTAGGCAAATGCCTGCAAGTGATTACTGGTTTTCGGTAGATTATATTGATCCTAATAACCAACAAATTAAAAAAGTAAATGGTCATTTTAGTATAATTAGACGATAAGTTATACCAATTTAAATATTTGATGTCGTAAAACAAAATAGACATTATTTTTTGCAAGATTGAGGCAAAATATTTTAGCATAGCCTTTTTACGGTACAATATTTTAACGATAATAGATGTTTAAATTGGTATTATATCTAAAAATGTTAATAATATATGTAAAAAGCATGCTTTAAATAAGTATGCTTTTTTGTTTATAGGTTAATTTTGCCTTAAACAAGCTAAATAATTAAAAATGTCAAAAGGTAATAGATACAATTTACGAGGTGTTTCGGCATCTAAAGAAGATGTACATTTAGCAATAAAAAACATTGACAAAGGTTTGTTTCCTAAAGCGTTTTGTAAAATAGTACCCGATTATCTTACTAACGATGCTGATTATTGTATTGTGATGCATGCAGATGACGCAGGGACAAAATCATCTTTAGCCTATGTCTATTGGAAAGAAACTGGCGATATTTCCGTTTGGAAAGATATTGCCCAAGATGCTTTAATAATGAATATTGATGATTTATTATGTGTTGGTATTACGGATAACATACTATTATCATCTACTATTGGAAGAAATAAAAATTTAATTCCAGCGGAAGTTATTTCTGAAATTATTAATGGCTCCGAAGAAATTTTACAAGACTTAGCTAAACATGATGTACATATTCATTCTACAGGTGGCGAAACTGCCGATGTTGGTGATTTAGTACGAACAATTATTGTAGATTCTACCGTTACTGCAAGAATAAAACGAGAAGATGTTATTGATAATGCCAATATAAAAGCAGGTAATGTTATTGTAGGTTTATCTTCATCTGGGCAAGCTAGTTACGAAACCAAATTTAATGGCGGTATGGGTTCTAATGGATTAACATCGGCTAGACATGATGTGTTTGCAAACTATTTAGCCAAAAAATATCCGGAGAGTTTTGATGCTAAAGTGCCAGCGGATTTAGTCTATTCTGGAAGTGTTTCTTTAACCGATAAGATTGAAAACACACCAATAAATGCAGGTAAATTAGTACTATCTCCTACTAGAACGTATGCGCCAATAATTAAAAAAATACTAGACAAACATCGCAAAGATATAAATGGCATGGTACATTGTAGTGGTGGCGCACAAACTAAAATATTACATTTTATAGATAATTTACATATTATAAAAGATAACTTATTCCCAATTCCTGAGCTATTTAAACTCATCCAAAAGGAGTCTAATACCGATTACAAGGAAATGTATCAAGTTTTTAATATGGGTCATAGAATGGAACTATATGTACCAGAAGAAATTGCTTCTAGTATCATTGAAATCTCTCAAAGTTTTTTAGTAGATGCTAAAATTATTGGAAGAGTAGAAACTAGTACAAGCAAAAAATTAACCATTATAAGTGAATTTGGTGAATTTGTATATTAAATATGAAAAAAATTCTATTATTATCCGATACCCATAGTTTTATAGATGATCAAATGATTAAATATATTAAGCAAGCCGATGAAGTTTGGCATGCTGGTGATATTGGAGATATTAAAGTAACCGATACTATTCAAAAACACAGTGTTTTAAGGGCTGTTTATGGCAATATTGACGCTAAAGAATTACGAAGTTCATTTCCATTAGATGCGAAATTTACCATCGAAAATGTTACCGTTTGGATGACACATATTGGCGGTTATCCCAAAAGATATAATATTCGAATTAGAGAATCTCTACAAAAAAATCCTCCAAAATTATTTATTACAGGGCATTCGCATATTTTAAAAGTAATGTTCGATAAGAAACTAAATTTATTACATATAAACCCTGGTGCCGTTGGTAAATATGGCATTCATCAAGTGCGAACCATGGTTCGGTTTGAAATAGATAAAGACCTAATTAAAAATTTAGAAATAATAGAATTAGAACAGAGGAAATAAGCGATGCTGTTTTTAGCCACATAGTAAAAAAGAAAGGAGAATTTACTTCACAACAGTTCCTCTATCAGGTTTTAAGGCATTTTTATAAATAAGCATATCTTTTTCATTTACGATAATAAAAGCAATCGAAAAATAATCCGATTGTTTCGTACAAGTACATTCGTAGAATGCTAAATTCTCTAACGCAGCATATTCTTTTAAATGAATTACATGATGCTCCGCAGTTTTATAAGCGTCTGGACCTCTAAATTCCCATATTAATCTTATTTTTCTATTCATTGTATTTTGTTTTAACAAGTACAAAAGTAATTATATCTTTGCTAAAATTTATATTTTGACCGAAAAGCATTTTATTCCTAAAATAGTAGATAACTCAAAACTTAATAAAGGAGCATTTACCTACCAATCTCCAAGTAATATTGCTTTGGTAAAATATTGGGGTAAAGAAGCACCTCAAATTCCTAAAAATACATCTATAAGTTTTACTTTAAGTGCTTGTTTTACAAGAACTACATTAGAGTATGTAAAGAACGAAAAAGCAAGCAACACTTTTGATTTTACTGTTTTCTTTGAAGGTAAAAAGCACGACGCTTTTAAACCAAAAATTCAAATATTTCTGGAACGAATTGTACAATATTTACCATTTATAAGAGATTATAAATTTAAAATACATACGAGAAATTCGTTTCCACATAGTAGTGGTATTGCATCTTCGGCAAGTGGTTTATCCGCTTTAGCATTATGTTTCATGGAAATGGAAAAAGCAATAAATCCAACGATTAGCAATGACTATTTTAAACAAAAAGCATCTTTTTTAGCTCGTTTGGGTTCTGGTAGCGCAAGTAGAAGTATAGAAGGTGAAGTTGTTATTTGGGGAAAACATCCTAATATTAGTAATAGTTCCAATTTATTTGGGATAAAATTTCCGTTTGATTTACACAAAAATTTTAAGAATTACCACGATACTATTTTATTGGTGGATAAAGGTGAAAAGCAAGTTTCTAGTACCGTTGGACATAATTTAATGGAAAATCATCCTTTTGCAGAACAACGTTTTGTACAAGCAAACACGAATATTGATAAAATTATTAAAGTTTTACAAAATGGTGATTTAGATGAGTTTATATCTATAGTTGAAAGTGAAGCTTTAACTTTACACGCAATGATGCTCAGTAGTAATCCGTACTTTATTTTAATGAAACCAAATACATTACAAATTATTGAGAAAATTTGGGCATTTCGAAAAGAAACGAAAAGTACGATTTGTTTTACGTTAGATGCTGGTGCTAATGTGCATGTTTTATATCCTGAAAATGAAAAAGAAATTTGTATAAAATTCATTACTAGCCAATTAATTGAACATTGTCAAAATAATCAGTATATTTGTGATAGAATTGGTTTTGGTGCAAAACCAATTACTAAAAAATAAGCTATGAAAGGACCATTATTTTATGCTAAAATTCTTCTTTTTGGAGAATATGGAATCATTAAAGATTCCAAAGGTTTAACAATACCCTACAATTCGTATCAAGGTGCTTTAAAATTAAATACAAATACTACGGAAAAAGCAAAAAATTCTAACGTAAATCTTGTAAAAATATACCATCATTTAACTACGTTAGATACTGCATTAGTTACTTTTCGTTTAACAGAATTAAAACACGATATAGATAATGGCTTGTACTTTGACTCTAGTATTCCACAAGGGTATGGTGTTGGTAGTTCGGGTGCTTTGGTTGCTGCTATTTATGATAAATATGCAACCGATAAAATCACGGTTTTAGAAAATTTAACTCGCGATAAATTGTTACAATTAAAAGCAATTTTCTCGGCAATGGAATCTTTCTTTCATGGGGAAAGTTCCGGTTTAGATCCTTTAAATTCTTATTTGAGTATTCCCATATTAATTAACTCTAAAAACAACTTAGAAACAACGGGAATACCAATGCAAAAAGAAGGAAAAGGCGCTGTTTTTTTATTAGACTCTAACCAAGTTGGTGAAACACAACCTATGGTAGAAATTTTTATGAATAAGATGAAACGAGAAGGTTTTCGTAAAATGTTACACGAAGATTTTTCAAAATATACCGATGCCTGTATAAATGATTTTTTACATGGTAATTTTTCTTCTCTATTTGGTAATGTAAAATCTTTATCGAAAGTTGTTTTAAATAATTTTAAACCTATGATACCTAAAGCATTTCATCAAATCTGGCAAAAAGGGATTGAAACTAACGATTATTATTTAAAATTGTGTGGTTCTGGTGGCGGCGGTTATATTCTTGGTTTTACCAAAGATTATGAAAAAGTAAAAAACATCCTTAAAGAATATAAGCTTGAATTAGTTTATCGTTTTTAACCTATTTATAAATCCAATAATACGGATTTTGCGGTTTGGCATCTTTCCATAAACCAAATTTCAAAATTGTTTTTCCTGTTGTACTATCAGTATGAATTGTACCTAATTGGTCTTTGGTCTTAATTTTATCCCCTTTACTAACTAATAAATTTTCTAAATTACCATAAATGGTCATGTAATTACCATGCTGAATAAGTACTGTTTTAATTTTTGTTTTTTTGTTTACCATTATCGCTTTAACTACACCTTTAAAAACAGCACGTGCTTTTGTATTCTTAGCTGTTGTATAAAACCAACCTGTACTTTTTACATCAATTCTTTTCATTATTTCGTGCTTTCTATTACCAAAATAACGAGAAACATAGCCTTTTTTAACAGGTGCAGGAAGTTTCCCTTTATTGGCGACAAAATTAGTTGCTAATTTTTTAGCTTCGGCTGTTAAGACGAATTTTGTGCTTTTTTTACCTGTTTTTTTATTGGATGTGGTTATTACACCTCGAATCAAGTTGGCTAATTGATTTTCATATTTTCTTTCTTTTTTTTGCTTTGCACGAATTTGTTTTCTGTATTTCCTTTCTTTCTTCTTTACTTTAGCAAGTAGTATTTGTTGCTCTTTTTTTTCGGAATCAATTATTTTTCTTTCTTGAACTCGTGTATTAATTAAACTATCTTTTACCTTCTTTTTAACTAGGATAGAATCGTTTAATTTTAGTAATAATTGTTTTTTTAAGATAATATTTAAACCTTGTTTTTTTCTAAAACTGGCATATTGTTTCATGTATTGCATACGTTTGTATGCTTGTAAAAAATCGGTTGAAGATAATAAAAATAATAACTTACTTGTTTGATTTTTACTTTTATAACTTTGTACTACGGTTTTAGCATAGTCCTTTTTTAAATTGGATAATTGCTTTTCTATTCCTGTTATTTCTTTCTTATTGAGATCGATTTCTTTTGCAAAAGCATTACTTTCTTTATTAATTAAATCAATGATTTCTTGACGAACTTTAATCTTTTTATTAATATCTCCTAAATGAGATAAAACGTTTTTTTTGCTTTTTTTATTTTTGGTAAGCAATCTGTTTATTTGCTTTATTTCTTTTTGTAAGTTTTTTCGCTTTGCCTCTAGTTGTTTCTTGTTTTGTGCGTATACAGGAGAAAAACCAACCGAAAGCAGTAATAGAAATACGATTAAGTAGGATTTTATAGTATAGGAAATAGGTTTTTTAATCATTATAATTTAATTTCATTATAACCACTTGGTATAGCAAACGGAAAGTTTAAATTCAAATCAAAAACTATATTTTTATAGTCAATGTTTATTGTATTTGTATTGTCATTCTCTTTAGCAACAATATACAGTTGTTTTGGAAAATTCATGTCATTTACTTTTTCAAAAGCGTTGTATTGTACCGAAAGTAGCTTGTTTTCTTTTTCTTGATGTATTTCTTGTTTACTTATTCTATGATTATTGCCATTTAACCAAAAGAAAATAGAAAACAATTTTGCTTGTTTTTTGGGTGAAAACAAATAATTAGTATCCACTGGTTTTATAGTATAATCTGTAGTATTTAAATTAAAAATAGCTTCGCCTAATAAGATATTTTGAACTTGAGAAAAATTAACTTCTGTACCTAAAAAATCACTTAATAAAGAAAAATCTCCATCGTAATAGGTGTTATCTAAGTTGTTGTAAAACTGAACTCTATCTGGTGTTATTTTAAGTTTCCCTAACTTAAAAAATAATTTTGAAATACTAAGCCAAATTACTTTGTCTTTTTCCATTCTTAAAGATGCTGTTACACTTGGTAAACTTGTTTTTCCTTTATATTTCACTTTTAAAGAAGCTTTAAGTGTTCTTTTCTGAAATTTATTTTCTCGGTAATTATCTAAAACTTTGGTTAAAAGCATGGTATTGGAGTTACTGCTATAATTAGTTGTTGCTTTTTTATTTTTACAGCCAACTAAAGCAAAAGTAAGTATCGTTATAAAAATTATTTTTTTATACATGTTTTTATTCAATTAGTATTTGGTATTTATGTAATAAGCCTATAATTCATTCTTTAGTAAATTTGGTGTTTTTAATCTTATTATTATCTAAATCAAAGGTGAAATCTATAACTGTTCTAAAATCGACCTTTTCCAAATTTGTTTTGTCAAAGGTAGCTTTATTTAAAATGCTGTTTTTAAAGTGCCCTAAACTTAAATTGCAATTGCGGAAAGTACAATTATCGTATTCGCCTTTTGTCAAAAATTCTTTGGTATAATTTACATCATTAAAAATCGTATTATCTACAAAAATCGCTTCCATTATAGTTATTTCTTTTTTTGTAAAGCTATTATTTTAGTAGCGTATTGGGTTGCTCTTTTAGGGTTTCCAATGGCAATATTTGCTGTTTTTAATTCTTTATAGAATTGCAGTTCTAAAAATATATCATCCAATATAAAATCTAACCCTACTTCTAAAATTTCTATAGCATCTTGGTATTTTTTTAATTGGTTTTGTGCTTTTCCTTGCATAAAATATACAAATGCTTGTGCTGGAAATAATTCTAAACCAATTTTACTATCTTCTTCTAAAGTGGTAAATTTTTTTTCTTTATCTACAGCAATTAACAACTGTTTTAAAATAGAATATTGTTTCTCTTTTAAAAATTGTTTTCGTAATCTAGCAATAGAGTTATTATCTACTAAAGAATTTGTTTTTACTACTTTCCTAACCGCTTTTGGTTTTGTTTTTTTTGTTCTAAATAGTACACGTCTGTAATAATTCTCATTGTCAATTATTTGATTATTACTTTCTAATTCCAAAAAAACTTGTTTTGCTTTGCTTCGTTGTCTATTACTTATATAAAGCATCATTAATTCTTGCTTTTTACTAGGTTTAATCGCAATTATACGATATTGTGTTGCAATAGCATTTTCATAATCATTTTGTAAGCGATACGTTTTCTTTAAATGTTCTAATACAAAGTGATTTTTTGGTTGTATTAGTAAAATTTTTTCATTAAAAAATATAGCATTTTCATAATCTTTTAATAATAAGTAGTTTTTGGCAAATTCAAAATTCATACCTACATCATTCGGGTAAATTTGTTTGCATTCTTCTAAAAAAGTTATTGCTTTCGCATAATCTTCGCCAGCTTTTTCTTGAATAGCTTTAAAAAAATAATCTTGAAATTGTAAATATTTTTTTTCTGCTTTTTTCTCTTTAGCAAGTTGTATTTCTTGCGGTGATTTTACGATAGAATCTTGCTGTGAAAATACGAAAGAAGGAAATAATAAAAGTACTAAAGTCAACAATAACAAGTGTCCTTTTAATGGTAATCTAATTATATTTACGTCCATAGAATCTACTTTAAAACACTCATAATTTATTCCAAAACGGAAAAATCTCCTAAACTAACCGAAGTAAAATTGCCATTATATTTCACTTTATTTCCAATCATTGAATTGGTTAAATCGGCATTTGAAATTTCCACTTCTTCTTGAATTAAAGAGTTGGTAATAGTTGCATTAGTAATTACACTATTCGTGCCAAGCGATACATTTGGACCAATAACACTATTTTTTAAAACAACATTATCACCAATATAACAAGGCGGAATAATTTCTGAATCTTCTAAAATAACAGAATCGGACACTAAATTTCTGTTAGCCTCTAAAGCGTATTGTAAAACACTGGTGTTTGTTTTTAGGGTGATTTCTTTATTACCACAATCCATCCAATCACTAACTTCACCAGG
>CAZOQL010000007.1:33664-35278 GCA_964582005.1 uncultured Flavobacteriaceae bacterium
TTTTTAGGGTGATTTCTTTATTACCACAATCCATCCAATCACTAACTTCACCAGGCACAAACTTAGCTCCTTTCTGCTTGAGAGCTTCTAGTGCATTTGTTAATTGATATTCTCCATTTTCAATAATTTTATTGTCTAGTAAATAAGCTATTTCGGTAAGTAAATCTTCTCCTTTTTTAAAGTAATAAATACCAATAATTGCTAAATCAGATATGAAATTCGTTGGTTTTTCGTGAAAATCCGTAATAATACCATCTTTCAATTTTATAACACCATACGCACTTGGGTCTTTAACTTTTTTTACCCAAATTGCACCATCGACATTTGCATTTAAAGTAAAATCTGCTTTAAAAAGTGTATCTGCAAAAGCAACTACACAAGGTCCATTTAACGAAGCTTTTGCTTGGTAAATAGCATGCGCTGTTCCTAGAGGTTCTTCTTGTACCACAATGATTCCTTTTGTGTTTAGTTTTTTAGCTATAGCATTTAATCTATTTCTAGTGTCTTTTGGGAAATTTGGACCAATTATAAAACATACTTCCTCAATATCTTGATTTAATACCTCTGCAATGTCTTCTACCAATCGTTGCACAATTGGTTTGCCAGCAATCTTGGTTAATGGCTTTGGTATGGTTAAAGTATGTGGTTTTAATCGAGAACCAATACCAGCCATTGGTATAATTATTTTCATAGTAATTTTGAAATTTTAGAAAACAAAGATAGTAATAATTGAGTTATAATTTATATTCCTTTTTAATTTCGTTTTTTATCTACAAAATAAGCTAAAAGGGCAAAAACAAAATAGGAAGCTAAGGCTGAAATAGTTAAAGTATTTAAATCATTATTAGTAGGTAACACATATAAATTCAAGCAATTAATTAACAGTAAAAATGCAACAAAAATAATTGCGATATACTTGCCTGTTTTATTTTTTGCTTTTGTTTTGTTAAGATAATACAATAGTCCCAATAGTAACACCAAGGCTTCTACGCCAAAAGTAGCTAGCTTATTATTCCATAAGCCAAAACCAAATTTAGGGTCGCCATTTATTAAGGGTAAATCTGGTGTATGTACAATAAGATCAGTAAACCAATGTGATAAAACAGCCAAACCCATTAGTAATGCAATTTTTTTTCTGTTTTTCTGTTTTTTAGAAAACACAAATAAATATAAAATATAAAACAAGGTTCCCCAAATTACCGAACCTAATAAACCATGGGTAAATGGATAATAATGCATATTAAAATCGTTCACCGCAGTAAATTTATCTATAAATTCTAATTTTTCAATTCCTAAAATAACAAATGGGAAAAATAAAATATCTACAAATTGTGTCGCAATAAAAAGTGCTGCTAATGAGGTGTTTTTTTCTTTTCCTTTTATAACAAATGCAACTGCATAATGACCTACGAACATAGTTGTTGATTTTTAGTTGGTTATCAAATATACTACTTTTAATTATTATCGTATTTTCACACTTTAATTCATCTTGTTTGTATGATACATAACCAACACGCTTTTTACTTGTTATCCGAAATATTTATTTCGCTAATTGGTGCTGGTTTATTATTGGCAATTTGGGCAACAATTCAAAAGAAATTTCAATACAAACTA
>CAZOQL010000008.1:0-35272 GCA_964582005.1 uncultured Flavobacteriaceae bacterium
TCAGGTTGTGTTACTGTTAATTCTGGTTGTGTTTGAGCTTCATCGGTACAAGCACAATCGTCTAATTCAATATCATCCGCTAGTGTTATTTTAAAGGTTTCTACATCTACAAAACCATTAGACCCACTTTTATATGGATTGTCTTCAAAAGATACTGGCTTTATACTCCAAACATATTGTGTTGTTTCGTCTGGTGCATCTAAATCGGTTGGCCAAACAAATTGATTTCCTGCTAAAACTTCTTCTTCAATAATAGGATAGTTTACATGAAATGCTTGTGAAGGTGATTGTCCGTCTTCTACTTTACTAACTGCAATAATATATTTTACACCATCTAAAGCTGGTGGAGATGGCGTCATTGGTGTCCATCTAAAAATAATAGTTGGCACTAATTGTGATGTTATTTCTTGATCATCAATTGGCATTAATAATTCTGGCATTTGATATGCCGTGATAACCATTGGTTGACAAACAATTTCAGGAACCGAAATCACTTCGCCATCTAAATCAATTAAACTTACACAAAACTGATATTCTCCAGCTGGTAACATACCAGTTTGAATTATTTTCTTTTCTAACTTTCTATTATGAAAAATCAAAGCATTGTATGGTATAATTTCATCTGCTAAAAAAGTTTGCGTACCAAATTCTAAGGCTTGTACCATCGTATTATTATTAGTTTCGATAATTAAGTCGCCATCTAAAAATATTTTGGTTTTTACTCGATACTCTAAACCTTCTAAGGATTCATCGGTATTGGTAACGGTTAAAATAGCTAAATTGGTTCTATCTACCCATTCGGATAATTGTGGTGATGGATGCGAATCTACATTTAACGTAACGGTAACTTGTGCGTAACTAGCTTTTATAGAAAAACTAATTAATGCAAATAACATGAGTTTTTGTAATGTCTTCATAATTATAATTTTTTAAGTATTGAGAATTGTAATTTATTTTCGTTTAAAATAGCTCCTGGTCTTGAACTACCGTATTTATTATTATTTAAAGAGTACGAAACTTTAAGTTTCATCTTTTTATTAATTTTATATTTAAGTTTAATTTTAGTATTGAATCGTACATCGGCAGAAAAACTATCTCTATTAACCGTTGCGTAATTGATAGATATAGAAGGTCTTAATTTTTTATCAAACATCCTATAACCTGCAATAAAACCATAATTTGAAATATTAAGTGTTGTTAAAGCGGAGTTGTTTTGCAAATACATACCTGTTACACCAAGGTTTAAAGGAATGTTTTTAAAAATCAACATATAATTAGCATTGTATGTTTTAGAATCTGTGGTAACAAAATCTAAAATTGTAGTATCGTATTGTTCGAAATTATTGAGTGAAAAATTACCTGTAATGATGTGTTGCTTTGTTTTACCTTGTATTTGGTAACTTGGCGCTATCGATAAGGAATTATTTACCATTTCAACACGAAGTGTATTGTCGTCTAAGTTATTTCTAAATCCAAAATTATTGTAATTTACATTTACAGCAAATGCTTTTGTCAATTGAGCAAACACATTCATATTACTTATAATCCTTTTAGTAGATTGTAGTGTTGTATTTTGAATATTATTGGTACGTATACCAAACATACCTTTAATATCTAGTTTCTTTTTAAATAGTTTAAAGCCTGTATTTATTTTATAATCAATGATATCCTTTTCTATATTACGATAACCAACTGGCATAAATCCTGGACCAATATATTTTACTTCACCGCCAAGTAAAAAAGTTTTTGATTTCCATTGCAACGAAGTTGCGTGGGAAAAATCAGCAACACTACTAGAGTTTACCGTAACATAATCAGATACGGCATCAATAATTTCATTATTAAATGGCATTGGTGCTGCTAATAAATTATTGGTATAAATAGATGCTGCTGTTTCGGTTTTTAAGCTTAAGTTTTTAAACATTTTTACTTCAATTAATGGCGAAACGGTTATTCCTTCTATAGGGTCATAACCTATAGGTTGCGTTATAACAGAATTAACATCGTCTTTAATTTTAATAAAATTCAATACAAATTTAGAACCTTCTATTTTTCCATATCCAATACGAGCTCCAAATAAATTTTGTTTATATGCACCTGGAATATTTAATAAAATATCTGGTTCAAATGCAATTTGAGATTTTCCGTAATTAGCAGATAAAATTAATTTTCCTGGATTTAAATCTATACCAACACCAAATATTTGAATATCTCCTGTGGTTAACGTAGAATAATCTGGTGTATGCGAGCCTAAATGTCCTTTTATCCATTTATAAGTAGGGTTAATATGAATGTTATTTCGTGGGTTTTGTACATAACTAAACAAGTTTTCATCGGGTACATTTGGTAAATTATAAGTTGTCTTTCTATTACTAACATTAATACCAAAAGGTAAAGAAAAATGTTTTCCTATTTGGATATTTGCATTTGCCGTAAATCGAATAATATTATCTTCATACCTAGGTCTAAATGTAGGATAGTTAGTTGTATTAAAATCATACATGTCGTAAAACAATCCTAAATTACCATCAATTTTAACTAATTTCTCCTTTTTTTTGTCTTGTGCAGTTAAACTAGCTAAAGCACTCGTAATTATAAGTAGGAATAGAATTGTATTTTTTTTCATTCTTGTTGAGTTTCGTTAATAAATCAATTGCTGTATTAATTTGTTACCCTTAATTTTAAAATATATGTTAATTAATGTTCTTTTTTTATAAAAGTAAACCTAATATCAAAAAAGACATTTTTAACCATCGCAAATATGTAGGGACATTTTAAAAAAATCAAGTGCCATTCGATTAAGTGTGTATTTGGTTTGATTAAGTAAGTTTTATTATAATCTAATTAGAAATTTACATAGTTCTATAATCAGGTCTATCCTAGTCAAAAACTAAACTGGAAAAATTCGCTTCGTGAAATTGTCACAATAAAAAATCGTGTAAATTCGTGACTAAAATCTTTAGCAGTTAAAGCAAGATGCACTAAAGTACCTAGTTTTAACTTTATTTGAGAACAATAAATTTGCATTAATTATTGTATTTTTGTTTCAAATTAAAACTTATGAGTAATAAACCCTTTCAAATTGATGGTATAGATAAGATTATACTTAACCATTTAATCAAAGATGCTAGAACACCTATATTAAAAATAGCTAGAGACGTTGGTATTTCGGGAGCTGCAATTCACCAGCGTTTACGTAAATTAGAAAAAAGTGGTTTGTTAGCTGGCTCAAAATTTGTTTTAAATCCAAAAGTATTAGGTTATAAAACTTTAGCCTTTGTTGGAATATTTTTAGATAATTCTACACGTTATAAAGAGGCTATAAAACGATTAAAAGAAATTGAAGAAGTAACCGAAAGTCACTATACAACAGGTAATTATGGTATATTTATAAAAATTTTATGTAGAGACAACGCACATTTAATGAATGTTCTTAATAACAAAATTCAAAAAATAAATGGTGTTGCACGTACAGAAACATTCATTTCACTAGACCAACAAATTGATAGACAGATTAAGATCTAAGTAATTAGAAACAAGACTAACAATTACCTACGATTCATGTAAATCATCAAATAATAAACTAGTGTCGTTAAAGAAGCGATAGCGGCAACTACATACGTTCTTGCTGCCCATTTTAATGCGTCTTTTGCGCCATCTTGTTCTTCTGCGGTAAGCATATTTTTATCATCTAACCACGCCAAAGCTCTATTACTAGCATCGTATTCTACTGGTAAAGTCACCAAACTGAATACCACTGTTGCCGCGAATAACAAAATACCTAACAATAATAATTGCGGAAATGAGGAAACTAAAAAGATACCACCAATTAAAGCAAATTGCGCAATTCTACCCGAAGCATTTACAGTAGGTACCATTTTAGATCTAAATTGTAGCCAAGAATAACCAACAGCATGTTGAATTGCGTGTCCACATTCGTGCGCAGAAACAGCTGCAGCGGCTGCATTGCGCTCATTATAAACAGCTTCACTTAGATTTACCGTTTTATCTCTTGGGTTATAATGATCCGTCAAACGACCTGCAACCGAAATGACTTTTACATCAAATATATTGTTATCTGCCAGCATTTGCTCGGCTATTTCTCTACCAGTCATCCCATTTTGCAAAGTAAGTTTAGAATATTTAGCAAATTTACTTTTTAAGCGTTTTTGTACAATACCGCCAATTAAAGCAATTGCCCCCATTAATATATAACCTGACATCATAATTTTTATTTTTTAAGTTTCAAATTTAGCATTTTAATTTTTAATATCTATTTTTACAACATAAATTATACCATTTTAATAATAGCGACAAAATGACAAAAAAGATTAATATACTCCTTATATATACAGGTGGAACAATAGGCATGGTTAAAGATTATAAAACTGGTGCGCTAACCACTTTTGATTTTAGTAATTTACGAAACAGAATACCTGAACTAAATCAACTAGATTGTAATATAAATACCATTAGTTTTGAAAACCCAATAGACTCTTCAAATATGAATCCTGAATATTGGATAAAAATTACCACAATTATTGAAGAAAATTATCATAAGGCCGATGGCTTTGTAATTTTAACAGGTAGTGATACTATGGCATATACAGCTTCTGCATTAAGCTTTATGTTTGAAAACTTATGTAAACCAGTAATATTTACAGGTTCTCAATTACCTATTGGTGATTTACGTACCGATGCCAAAGAAAATTTAATTACGGCAATACAAATTGCTTCAGTACAAGAAAACAACAAGCCAAAAATAACCGAAGTCTGTTTGTATTTTGAATACAAGTTATATAGAGCGAATAGAACTACTAAAATTAATGCCGAACATTTTGAAGCGTTTACGTCACCTAATTATCCTGCTTTAGCAGAAAGTGGCGTCCATTTAAAGTTTCAAGAGCATTTATTACATTATCCAAAAAAAGAAAAAGCCCTACAAATTCGAAAAAAATTGAATACTAATATTGTAATTTTAAAATTATTTCCAGGCATCTCTTTAAATGTGGTAACCACAATTCTTAACATTAAAGGTCTAAAAGGTGTTGTTCTAGAAACTTATGGTTCTGGCAATGCATCTACCAATCCTAAATTTATTGCATCTCTAAAAGAAGCTATCCAAAATGGCATTCAAATAATTGATGTTACCCAATGTATTGGCGGCAGTGTTATTTTAGGACAATATAATACCAGTATTGCATTACAAAATATAGGTATAATTAGTGGAAAAGATATTACTACCGAATCTGCCGTAGCAAAATTAATGTATTTATTAGGCGAAGAAGTTAATTTTGGAAATTTTAAAAATCTTTTTGAAAAATCTTTACGAGGAGAAATGACTGATTCTTAAATATTTAATCAAACTTCGTTAGTTCTTCGTTAATAAACAAAGTGAAATAAATTTTTTCAAACAAAATATTTTTTGTTACTTGGCAGTCTTAATGAATTATTATTTATTAAGGAGAGGTGGCCGAGTGGCTTAAGGCGCACGCTTGGAAAGCGTGTTTATGAGAAATTGTAACAAGGGTTCGAATCCCTTTCTCTCCGCAGTAAAATTTTGACATTAAAAAATTATATGTATATTTAACCCATTATTAAATTAATTAAAACTCAAATTAAAAATGAAAAAATTATCTACAATCCTAACAGTTACTGGAGTAATGTTATTAGGAACTACGCAAACTTTTGCACAAGACGCTGCTGGAGCTGAAGAAGGATTCTCACAAGTATTAAAAAGATACTTTATTGAAGGTGGTCCTTTCTTTATGGGAATCGTACTTTTAGCATTAGTATTAGGTTTAGCAATTGCTATTGAACGTATCATTTACCTTAATTTAGCTTCTCAAAATACCGACAAATTAGTAAGTAGCATTGAAGATGCATTAGCAGATGGTGGTGTTGAAGCTGCTAAAGAAGTTGCTCGTAATACAAAAGGTCCTGTTGCTTCTATCTTTTACCAAGGTTTAAAAAGAGTTGGTGACGGCGAAGGAATTGAAGCTGCTGAAAAAGCTGTTGTAAGTTATGGTGGTGTTCAAATGGGATTGTTAGAGAAAAACATTTCTTGGTTATCTTTATTTATTGCTTTAGCTCCTATGCTTGGGTTTATGGGTACAGTAATTGGAATGATTGGCGCATTTGACTCAATTGAAGCTGCTGGTGATATTTCTCCTTCGGTAGTTGCTGGTGGTATTAAAGTAGCACTTTTAACAACAGTATTTGGTTTGGTTGTTGCAATTATTTTACAAATTTTATATAACTATATCATATCTAAAGTAGATAGTATTGTAAATGGAATGGAAGATGCTTCAATTTCTTTAATAGATTTATTAGTTAAAACTAAAAAATAAGAAACGATGAATATATCTAGAATATTAAAAATAGTTTCGGCTGTAATCGCTCTTATTGCTATTTACTTTTTCATAAAAGTAGCAACTGGCGAAGAAGGTTCTGAAGCTTTAAGCGGAAACGTAAGTGCATCTATTGCATTTACAAAAATGATTTTAATTGGAATATTAATTCTAATTGTAATCTTTATGACATTAGATGTTATCAAACATCCTAAAAACTTAAAGAAAACTATTATTGGTTTAGTACTTTTTGGAGTAATTTTTGTGATAGCCTATATGCTAGCAGGTAGCGAAGAAGTTATTGCATCTGCAGGTAAAAAAGTACTAGCCGAAGAAGGCAGTAGCTTATCTAAAAATGTAAGTACTGGTATTGTAATGAGTGCTTTATTAGGTATCATAGCATTTGGAGGCTTTATATTAGACTCGGTTAAATCATTATTAAAATAATATATTATGGCAAAAAGAGCTATCCCAGAAATTAATGCAGGGTCCATGGCGGACATTGCCTTTTTATTGCTAATATTTTTCTTAGTAACGACTACTATGGATGTTGATCAAGGTATTTCTCGTAAATTACCTGAGATTCAACCAGAAAGAAACGATCCACCAAAATTAAAAGAAAAAAATGTTTTTATTGTTACACTAGATCGTAAAGGAAATATTCTAGTAGAGAATGAAACTTTTATGAAAGTTGATGAAATAAAAGATGCAGCTTTGAAGTTTTTAGATAATGGTGGTAGTACCGACAAAGATGGTAACCCATGCGATTACTGTAAAGGTGCTAAGGATCCTAAATCATCCGATCACCCAAGTAAAGCAGTAATTTCTTTAGAAAGTGCTCGTGGTACAGATTACGGAACTTATATAGCAGTGCAAAATGAATTAGTTGCTGCTTATAATGACCTTAGAGATCGTTTATCTAAAGAAAAGCATGGCATTTCTTATAAAGATTTACAAAAAAAAGTGAAAGATAATCCAAAAAGTAAAACGTTAAAAGAGAAGTTAAAAGAGATCAAGAAAATGTATCCTATGATTTTGTCTGAAGCAGAACCTGTAAAATTCGAATAAATATGTCTAAATTTAATAAAAAGAAAAAAGAGATGCCAGCTGTAAATACAGCTTCTCTACCAGATATTGTTTTTATGTTATTATTCTTTTTTATGGTAACTACCGTAATGAGAACCTCTGACTTGAAAATTGAAAAACCAACATTGCCAAAAGCTACCGAAGTAAAAAAATTAGAACAAAAAAGTTTGGTTAGCTATATATATGTAGGTAAATCAAAAACAGGCGCTAAAGGTGATTACATTCAATTGAATGATAAAATAGCTACGGTTAAAGATATTCGTAACTTTATATTAGCTAAAAGAGAAACCGTATCTCAAAACGAAATTAATAGATTAACTACTTCTATAAAAGCGGATGTTGACACGGAAGTTGGAACTATTTATGATATTAAAAATGAACTTAGACAAATTAATGCACTAAAAATTAATTACTCTACATTAAAAGTAGCAAGATAAATTATCTTCTCTCTTATTAAAGCCAAAGGCAATCAAATACATTTGGTTGCCTTTTTTATGTAACGATTACCATATAATAATGCGAAATTTAATATATATATTTTTCAGTTTCTCTATTGCTTTGTACTCACAAAACAAAAAAGATGACTTCTATTTAGAAGATCAAATTTATATTGGTGTTAGCTATAATTTAATGCAAAATAAACCAGAATCTGTCATTTTAAAAGGGTTTTCAAATACCATATATGGTGGGTTTATTAAAGATTTACCAATAAATACAAAACGAAATTTTGGGTTTGGTATCGGTTTAGGCTATCAATTAAGCACGTTTTTTCATAATATGAAAATAACTACTACTAATAACCAAACTGTATTTGAAAGCTTTAACGATACAGATGTATATAGTAGTAATAAGCTTGTGTTTCATAAAATAGAAGTGCCTTTAGAGATTAGATGGAGAACATCAACAAGAACCGATTATAAGTTTTGGCGCATCTATTCTGGTGTTAAAATGGAATATGTTGTTTACTCTAAAGCATCTTTCAACTTGAATGAGAAACAAAAAACAACCAACTTTAACGAAGTGAATAAATTTCAATACGGTTTAACTTTATCCGTAGGTCAAGGAACTTGGAATGCGCATTTCTATTATGGATTAAATAAAATGTTTAGTAATGCTAACTATAACAATACGGATCCTATCAAAATAAAAAATTTAAAATTAGGCTTAATTTTTTATATTTTATAAAAACGTAATTTAATACAAACTAAATTCAAATTACAAATGCCATTGTTTGAATTAATACACCTAAAATAAAGCCCAAATAAACCTCTAAAGCAGTGTGTGCCTTTAATTTCAACCTTGCAGCTGCTATCAAACCAAATAAAAGAACCACTCCTATTATTAAAAGTAGTAAATTCATTTTGTATTCATAACTCATCACCAATACAAAGCCTAATAAACCGCCAATTGCTAGCGTATGTAAACTTACTTTTAAATTAATATACAGCAAAAAATAAACGATCAATAAACTTACGGAACCCAATAAAAAGAAATGAGCCAAAAGGTTTATAACATGTAATTCTTGTAACCGATAACCCAATAATATAGTAATGACTAAAAAAAATAAAACAGGTAGCTTTCGCTCTTCAATAGTGGATAGATGAAAACTAGCAATAGCCTTTTTTCTTTTTAAAATAAACAAAAATAAAATAGGAATTATATAAGTGCTTATAAAAACGACAAAAAGTATTTTATATTCAAAATCTTTAGGGAAATAAGAAGGTTGAATTATAAAAAATAACAAAGCACTTATTGTAGAAAAAAGTACAGGATGAAATAGATACGAAATTATTTTTTCGAGTTTCAATGCTATAAAATTAAATTTCTTTACGCATTCTTGCTACAGGAATACTTAATTGCTCTCTATATTTAGCAACTGTTCTACGAGCAATTAAATAACCTTTTTCTTTTAAATTTCCTGCTAATTTCTCATCAGTTAATGGTTTGTTTTTGTTTTCTCTAGCAATAATTGTTTCTAATATTTTTTTAATTTCTTTGGTTGAAACATCTTCGCCTTTATCATTTTTCATAGATTCTGAAAAGAAATATTTTATCAATTTTGTACCATAAGGTGTGTCTACATACTTACTATTTGCTACTCTTGAAATCGTAGAGACATCCATACTAATTTTATCTGCAATATCTTTTAAAATCATTGGTTTTAGCTTACGCTCATCACCTGATAAAAAATAAGCCTCTTGATGGTGCATTATAGCAGTCATTGTTAACATTAAAGTTTGTTGCCTTTGTCTAATAGCATCAATAAACCATTTTGCAGCATCTAATTTTTGTTTGATAAAAAATACAGCGTCTTTTTGTGATTTGGTTTTTTCTTTAGAAGCCGCATAACCCTTTAACATCTCACTATACGTAGAAGAAACGTGTAATTGCGGTGCGTTTCTAGCATTTAAACTTACCTCTAACCTATCTTCTACAATTCGTATGGTAAAATCTGGGACAATTTGCTCTACCAATTTGTTATTACCCGCAAATCCGCCACCTGGTTTCGGATTTAATTTGGATATTTCGTAAATAGCTTCTTTTAATTGTTCTTCAGAAATATTGAATTTTTTCAATAAATTTTTAAAATGTTTTTTAGCAAAATGATCAAAAGCTTGTTCTAATATTTTTATGGCTAATATTCTTGCAGGTTTTTCTTTTTTTTGTTTTAATTGTAATATCAAACATTCTTCTAAATCTCTTGCTGCCACACCAGCTGGTTCTAATTGCTGCACTTGTTGTAAAACTCGTTCAACTTCTTCTTCTGTAGTAAACACATTATCGGTAAAAGCTAAATCGTCTACCAAATCAATAACTTCTCTACGTATATAACCACTATCATCAATACTACCAACTAAAAATTCGGCAATTTGACGGTCTTTTTCGTTTAATCTAAACGTATTTAATTGTGCTTTTAAATGCTGATGAAAAGATATGCCTGCTGCATATGGTATTGTTTTATCATCATCATCTGCGCTATAATTATTGGTCTGTGTTTTATAGGTAGGAATCTCATCATCATTGATATAATCGTCAATATTTATATCTGGCTCTTCGTTTACTACTTCCTCTTGATTAGAAAACTCATCTTCTTCATTTTCTTCTTTGCCATTTTCTAAGGCAGGGTTTTCATCTATTTCTTGTTTTAATTTTTGTTCAAATGCTTGCGTAGGCAATTGTATTAACTTCATCAACTGAATTTGTTGTGGAGATAATTTTTGAGATAATTTAAAACTTAAGTTTTGTTTTAACATAATTTTATTTAGACATTAAATTACTTTATTAATAGACTTTGAACACTATTTTATTAATCAAATATACGAAATTCTAAGGATACTAAAATTGTACTAACATATAGAAATTACTCATTAAAATTCTGCATTTTGAGGCGTTCTCGGAAAAGGAATAACATCACGTATATTACTCATACCTGTAGCAAAAAGCACCAAACGCTCAAATCCTAAACCAAAGCCACTATGCACTGCAGTGCCGAATTTACGGGTGTCTAAATACCACCATAATTCTTTTTCATCAACATCTAAGGCTTTCATTTTTTCTTTCAATACTTCCAAGCGTTCTTCACGTTGTGATCCACCAACAATTTCGCCTATACCTGGAAACAAGACATCCATTGCTCGTACTGTTTTTCCGTCATCATTCATACGCATGTAAAAAGCTTTGATGGTTGCTGGATAATCAAATAAAATAACAGGGCATTTAAAGTGTTTTTCTACTAAATAACGTTCGTGTTCACTTTGTAAATCTGCGCCCCATTCGTTTATGATAAATTGGAACTTTTTCTTTTTATTGGGTTTACAATTACGTAAAATATCTATTGCCTCGGTATAGGTTACTCGTTTAAAATTATTGGTAGTTACAAATTTTAATTTTTCAATTAAATTCATTTCACTTCTTTGTGCCATTGGTTTTGAACTATCTTCCTTAGTTAACCTAGCATCTAAAAAAGCTAAATCATCAGCACAATTTTCTAAAATATATTTAATTACTTCTTGTATAAAATCTTCGGCTAAATCCATATTATCAGCCAAGTCATTAAATGCTACTTCTGGTTCAATCATCCAAAATTCGGCTAAATGCCTGGTTGTATTCGAGTTTTCGGCTCTAAAGGTTGGCCCAAATGTATATACTTTTCCTAAAGCCATTGCGTAAGTTTCGGCTTCTAATTGACCTGAAACGGTAAGATTGGTTTGTTTGCCAAAAAAATCTTTGGTAAAGTCCACTTTACCATCTTCGCCTTTTGGTATGTTATCTAAATCAAAATTAGTTACGCCAAACATTTCCCCAGCGCCTTCGGCATCGGAACCTGTAATTATTGGTGCATGAAAATTATAAAAACCATTTTTTGTAAAGTACTGGTGTACTGCAAAAGATAAAGCAGATCGCACTCGCATAACAGCGCTAAATGTATTGGTTCTAACTCTTAAATGAGCTTGCTCACGTAAAAATTCAAAACTATGTTTTTTAGGTTGAATTGGAAATTCATCAGGATTAGAATCACCCAATATCTCTAAATCGCTTACTGCTATTTCAACTAATTGCCCTTTACCTTGACTTTCAATTAAAGTTCCTTTAATAAAAACTGCGGCACCAGTAGTAACTCGTTTTAATAAATTTTCATCGGTATTATCAAAATCAACAACACATTGTATGTTATTTATAGTAGAACCATCATTTATAGCAATAAAACGTTTTGCTCTAAAGGTTCTAACCCAACCGTTTATTTGTACTTCTTGTCCTTTTTTTTCTCCGCTTAATAAATTGGCTACTGTTACTTTCATTTTTTAATAATTTTGAAAGGCAAAGGTACTATTATTAATCAATACTTAAAACGTAAATTTTGGTGTTTTAAGTAATTATTATTCCTCAGTATCTTTTGGTGAAATTTGAATTTTTGGGGCAGGTAATGTTTCTTTATTTACTGTTTTTTTTTCAAACGAAAGTAACAAAGATGGTAATAATACCAGATTAGAAACCATAGCAAACAATAGGGTTATAGAAACCAATCCACCAAGTGCAATGGTACCACCAAAGCTAGAGAACATGAAAATTAAAAAACCGAAGAAAAGTACAATGGATGTATAAAACATACTCACGCCAGTTTCTCTTAAGGCTGCAAAAACCGATTTTCTTACTGCCCAATTATTTGCTAGTAATTCTTGCCTATATTTGGCTAAAAAATGTATAGTATCGTCTACGGATATTCCAAAAGCTATACTAAATACCAAAATGGTTGAAGGTTTTATTGGAACACCTAAATAACCCATTAATCCTGCTGTAAATAATAATGGTAATACGTTTGGAATTAAAGAAATTAAAATCATTTTATAAGAACGGAACATCCAAGCCATAAAAAGTGCTATTAATAAAATGGCTAAGCCTAAAGAAATAGCAAGGTTTTTTACCAAATAATTAGTGCCTTTTAAAAATACCAAGGCTTTACCTGTCATCGTTACTTTAAAATGTGTTTCCGGAAAATGTTTTTTAACTTTTACTGCTAGTTTTTCCTCAATTCTGTCCATTTTATCGGTACCAATATCTTTCATATAGGTTGTCATACGTGTATATCTACCAGTCGAATCTACAAAAGACGTAAACTTATCGGTTTTTGTTTTTGAATTTTTGGCATACGAAAAAATGAAATTTTTTTCATGTTTAGAAGGTAACGTATAAAATTTCGGGTTCCCGTTATAAAAAGCTTGATTGGAATACTTTACTAAATTCAATATAGAAACCATCGGTGAGAGCTCTGGAATTTCATCAATAACCTCTTCAATTTCTTGCATTCTTTTTAAAGTGGATAGTTTCATGACACCTTTAGGTTTTTTAGTGTCAATTAGTATTTCTAAAGGCATTATTCCTCCAAATTCGCTTTCAAAAAACTTTATATCCTTATAAAACTCCTTTCCTTTTGGCATATCTTCTATCAAACTACCCGAAACACGAATTAAATAAACACCTATAATACTTGTAACAACCAAAATAAATGTAGTTAAATAAATGGCAGTTCGCTTATTACGAACCATGTTTTCCATCCAATTTATAATACCATGAATCCAACGTTTATCCAAATGTCTTAAATGTTTTTCTTTTGGAATTGGTAAGAAAGTATACATTATTGGTATAATTAATAAGGATAAAATAAATATGGCAATAATGTTTATAGATGCTACTATACCAAATTCATTTAAAACGGAGCTTTTTGTAAAGATAAAAGTTGCAAAACCACTAGCAGTCGTAACGTTTGTCATTAGAGTTGCATTACCAATTTTTGTAATAACACGTTGTAATGCTCTCCCTTTATTACTATGATTTTTTATTTCTTGCTGATACTTATGTATTAAAAAAACAGCATTTGGCACACCAATTACAATAATTAAAGGTGGAATTAATGCGGTTAATACCGATACTTCAAAACCTAGCCAACCAATTATTCCAAAAGCCCAAATTACTCCAATTATTACAACAAACATAGTAATTGCAGTTGCTCTAAAGGAGCGAAAGAAAAAGAAAAAAATAAGTGCGGTAATCCCTAAGGCTAAAAATACAAATAACCCAATTTCTTTTTTAATGTTTTCGGCATTTAGAGTTCTAATATATGGCATACCTGATGTGTATACTTTAATATTACCATTCTCTTTACTAAAAGTTTTTATTGTTGGAATTAATTTTTTTAATATAAAATCAGTACGTGATTCTGTATTTACGATATCTTCTTTAATATAAATTGCGGTACGTATCGTTCCTGTTTTATTATTAAAAAGTACGTTGTTATAAAATGGCAATTTTTCAAATAAATCCTTTTTAATGATGGCTAATTCTTCTTTGCTTTTTGGCAGATTCTCAAATAAAGGTTTCGTTATAAAAGATTTACTTTCATCATCACGAACTAATTTTTTAATATTACCAATAGAAATAGTGTTCTCAATTTCTGGGTACTTATTAATTTTATTTGCTAATTCACTCCAATTATTAAAAATTTTTGGCGTAAATATTGCTGGATCTTTTACGGCAATAATTACTAAATTGCCTTCATCTCCAAAAATAGAATGGAATTTATCATATTCCACATTTACAATATGATTACTTGGCAATAAATTTGCCTCGTTATGAGAAAATTTAATATTCTTAGTTTGAAATATTAAAAAGGTCGTAACTATAAGTAGTCCAAATAAAATAAAATATCTTCTACGTATTATAAATCTAGCAACATGAGACCAAAAATTCATTTATTTAATTTAATTTTTTATGTTGTAAAGGTATTAAAAATATACGCTAAATAATAAAATCCTTTTAGAAAATAAATCTAAAAGGATTTTATGAGAGAATGTGAATTTTAATTAAAAACCTTTTACAGTTAAGGTCAATTTAGTATCTAATTCTTTTACTACATCGCCTGCTTTCTTAAAAATAATTTCTCCTTTTTGATCTAAAATTAGATGTGTTGGGAAAAGTGAAATGTTATTATCGGCAATAATTTGTTCATTTTTAACAATATGTGCATACGTAAATTCATTGTGTTTTAAAAACTTTTTTACCGTATTGTAATCATCAAAAGTAATGGCTAAAAAAACGACATCTTTGTGTTTTCTTACCAACTCATTTAAAGTATGCAATATTTTAACACTCGTTTTATGTGTTGTAGACCAAAAGGTTAAAACAACCACTTTGCCTCTTAATTCTTTTAGAGATACTTTAGTGCCATCCATATCTTCTGCTATAAAATTTGATGCAAATTGCCCTTTTTGAAAATTAGCATTTGGGTTTATTAAAGCTAACGAAGCTGTTTTAATTGCCTTTTCTTCTTCGGTTGCTGCTCTAAAAACGATTGCTTTAATGTTAAATTTCTTATCCGCAAACATAACTGGTGTAAAGTTAGGACTCGTCATAAGGTCATTTAATTGTGACATAGCAATAGATGCGCCTTGTACATCGTACATTTTAACATTGCCTGTAATAGTTGCTTGGTATTCTAACATCTCTGCATTATTCATTGCTTTTAAGTTTTTTGCAATAAATTCATATTTTGTAATATCCTTTGTTATTGCTTTTATAGGTTGTGCTATTAAAAAAACACTTTGAATTAATACTAATAGTAAAATAATTTTTTTCATAATTTTTATTGTTTAATCAAATAAACCGTTACTGATTTATTTTTTTCTAATTGTGTTATTATTTGATGTTTAATTTTATTGTCAAACAGATCTACTCTTGCAGTATTATTGCCTATTAACCCTGTATTGTTTGCTGTAAAAACAAGTGTATTTTTTTGTTCTTTCAAATCAAAAGAAAAGGTTTCCTTATCATTTTTTAGATTAAATTTATCTAAAATTAGTCCCTCATTTAAGGTTATTGATATTTCATCATTATCTTCTTTAGAATCATCCCAAATAGTCAATTTTATACTATCTGAATTCCAATAAATAATAATTTCATCATCTGTTTTTATCGTAATTTTTTCATCACTTTCAAAACTTGGTACTATTTCTTTTTTTTCTTTTTGGATTTCTTTTTTATTTTTTAGAAATTGAGAGGCTATTTGCTTTTCTATATCCAATTGGATTGTTAAATCTTTATAAGCGTCCATACTTATAATATGTATGTTACCATTATAGCATTTACTTCCATTATTTTTCATGGAAATAAATGCGCCTTGTATTGTACTAACTCTTTGCCCTAATTGTAAAGTAACGATACCATTTAAATAACATGATTCTTCAAGTTTATGTTTCGCATTGGTAATTAACTTAGAGGTTTCTCTAAATGCAATTCTATTTGATTTAACATCAAAAGTACCGTTAATAACGGATTTAGTTTCTATAACACCTTGTTCGCCTGTAAAGGCATATCCTGCTATTTTTCCATTCTCAATTTCAAATAACAAACGGTAAAATTCTGCTTTTTTAGCATAGGTTTTCCCTCCAAAAAAGTCATATACTCGCTTTTTTTGTTGTGAAAATCCTAAAAAAAAGGATGTAAAAATTAAAAAAAAAAGTATTCTTTTTAACATCAATTAAACTTTCATTATCTCTATCTCTTTTAACTTAAAGGATTCATCTATTTGTTTGCTAAAAGTATCGGTAAGATTTTGAATAGTATCTTCTGCATTTTTTTTCATATCGTCAGAAACATCTAATTTTTTAATTTCGTTATTTGCTTCTTTACGTGCATTACGGATACTTACTTTGCCGTTTTCAGCTTCAGCTTTAGCTCTTTTTGCAAGATCTATTCTACGTTCTTCGGTTAGCGCTGGTACATTTATGATAATATTATCACCATTATTCATTGGATTAAAACCTAAATTAGCATTGGTAATTGCTTTTTCAATTTCGGTTAACATGGCTTTTTCCCAAGGTTGTACTGTGATGGTTTGTGCATCTGGTGTATTCACATTGGCAACCTGACTTAATGGTGTTTGTGAACCATAATAATCAACCATAACACTTTTTAGCATTAATGGTGATGCTTTTCCTGCTCTAATATTGGCAAATTCACTTATTAAATGCGCATTGGCATGTTCCATTTGCTCTTTGGCAGTTTCTGTAATAATTTCAATTTCTTCGTTCATGATAGTTGTAATTAATGTATTCTATTCAAAAAGCATTCCAAACTTATTTTTATTAAAAAAACAAATTTAATTTACTAGAGTTCCTATTTTTTTACCCGATAACAATTTTAATAAATTTCCTGTTGTATTCATATCAAACACAATAATTGGTAATTTATTTTCTTGACTTAAAGTAAAGGCAGTTGTATCCATTACTTTTAAGCCTTTTTTAAGCACGTCTGTAAAGGAAATGTTATCAAATTTAATCGCATTTTTATCTTTTTCAGGATCGGCAGTGTAAATGCCATCTACGCGAGTTCCTTTTAAGATAACATCGGCTTCTATTTCTATGGCTCTTAAAACGGCAGCAGAATCGGTTGTAAAATACGGGTTTCCTGTGCCACCTCCAAAAATAACCACACGTCCTTTTTCTAAGTGACGCATTGCTTTACGGCGAATAAAAGGTTCGGCAACTTCATTAATTTGTATAGCTGTTTGTAAGCGTGTTGGTGCACCTGCATTTTCCAAGGCACTTTGTAATGCCAAACCATTTATAATGGTTGCTAACATTCCCATATAATCGCCTTGCACCCTATCCATACCATTACTTGCACCAGCTACACCTCTAAAAATATTACCACCACCAATTACAATGGCAACCTCAACTCCAGTTGCAACCACTTCTTTTATTTCTTGAGCATATTCAGCTAGACGTTTTGGGTCAATTCCATATTGACGTTCACCCATTAAGGATTCGCCGCTTAATTTTAATAAAATTCTTTTATAAGACATCTTTTATATTTGGTATTGCAAATATAAGGATTAGTATTTTGACTACTAAATTTTTGAATATATAATTAATACTTAAAATTTGTTATATTTGAAAAATCTATTCTTTTATACAAAAATCATGACTTCTACTACAATACAAAAAAAAAACACCTTCATTCCAATACTAATAATAGCAGGACTATTTTTTATTTTTGGTTTTGTAACTTGGGTAAATGGAGCTCTAATTCCTTTTATGAAAACCATAAATGAACTAACTACTGCACAAGCTTTTTTGGTAGCATCGGCTTCTTACATTTCTTTTGTAGTTATGGCTTTACCTGCTTCTGCTATAATTAATAAAATTGGGTATAAAAAAGGAATGTCTTTAGGTCTACTTGTAATGGCTGTTGGAGCATTGGTTTTTATTCCTGCTGCTAATGCACGAACATATTGGGTGTTTTTAGCTGGTATTTTTATTCAAGGAATTGGAATGACCTTATTACAAACAGCCTCTAACCCGTATATTACTATTTTAGGACCTATTGAAAGTGCTGCAAAACGTATTGCCATTATGGGAATTGCTAACAAAGTAGCAGGTGCTTTAGGTTCCGTAATTTTTGGTGCATTATTACTTTCGGGAATTGATGGTATTCAAGAAAAGTTAAGCCTAGTAAGTGTACAAGAAAAAGAAGCGTTATTAAATACAATGGCAGATAGTGTTATTACACCTTACATTATAATGGCAATTGTTTTATTTGTACTGGGTATTTTAATTAGAAAAGCACCATTACCACACGTAGAAGCTGAAGAAACCGATGCAATTAAAGATGGCTTATCTAGTAAAACGAGTATCTTTCAATTTCCGCATTTATGGCTTGGAGTTTTGACGCTATTCTTTTATGTAGGTGCCGAAGTTATTGCTGGTGATACGATTATTGCTTATGGTATTTCTTTAGGAATTCCATCTGCCGATGCTAAGTTTTTTACCACATATACACTTATGGCAATGGTTGCTACCTATGCGTTGGGAATTGTTTTAATTCCGAAATACATTAGTCAATCGTTGGCATTAAAAATTAGTGCGATACTTGGTATTATTTTTACTTTCTGTATTATTTTCACTACTGGCTTTATTTCCATTGCCTTTGTGGCTGCTTTAGGAATTGCAAATGCCTTAGTTTGGCCAGCAGTTTGGCCTTTAACCTTAAAAGGTTTAGGAAAATTTACCAAAACGGCATCGGCTTTATTAATTATGGCAATTTCAGGTGGCGCAATTATTCCACCTTTATACGGCAAGTTAGTCGATTTAAAAAAGGCAGACTTAATGGCAAATGGCGTAAATGAAATGACTGCTATTGCAGATGCTTCTACAGCTAGTTATTGGGTTTTATTCCCTTGTTATTTATTTATTTTATATTATGCTATTTCGGGACATAAAATGGGTTTGAAAAAGTAGTATCAAATCTACATTTTCTTTAATAACTTTTGTGCTAAATCATAATCCTCAGCATCTTTAGGTAGTAACTTGGCAAAGTTGGTAGCATTTTTATAGTCTTCTTGTTTTAATTTACTTAAAGCCAAATACCATATTGCTTTATTTTTGTAAATGGAATTTCCATTTTTAATTTTTTCTAAAATCGATTCCGCCAAGGAAAATTTATCTTGTTCTAATAATGCAATAGCTAAATATAATTGCAATTCTACTTTAGTACCATCAACTTGTAGTATTTTTTGTAATTCTTGTTCGGCTAGAATATAATCATTGCTATTAAATGCAGTTTGTACTTTCGTGAAATTCGTAACAGAATCACCTCTAACTATCAAATCCATCGTTGGGTGGTTTGAAAAATCACCGTATACAGGTTTTTTTTCATTCATCCATAAAAGCGAAGCAAATAGCACCAAACTTGCTGCTACTAATAATTTGGAATAGCGTTTTATCCTAAAAATTTTCACTTCTTTTTTAATTTGTATTTTTTGTTTGTGTATCGTTTCTAAATCTTCTAAAGTATTGCGTAAATCATTTTCTTGTTTTTGATTACTTGCTCTAGATTCTAAGGTGTTGCTAATGTCTTTGTACAGCGCAACTTCTTTGGCGAAGTCAACATCTGCATTCATTTTATCTTTAAAGTTTCGAAGTTGCTCACCTGTTAGTTCACCTTGTAAGTAATCTTCAATTTCTAAATAATTAATTTCTTTTTTCATCTTTTTTTATAACGTTGTTAAGTTGTTAAATTTGGATGAATTCCGAATCATTTTAGTCAATTTTCCTAAACATTCCGATTTCTTTTTACGTGCATACCCATAGGTTACTCCAAGAATTTTGGCTACTTTATCCATCTTTTTAATTTTAAAAGCAATGTCTAATAATTCTTTGCATTTGCCACCTAACTCTATTAATTTCTCTTCAAATAACGAAGATCTATTTTCAAATAACAAGGTTTCTTCTGCTAATAATTCGTGTTCATCACTAAGAGATGTAATTCCTTCTAAAATTGTTACCGCCTTTATTCCTTTTTTATTTAATTTATTTAACCATTTTCGTTTGCAGAGTAAAAAAAAGTAGGCGTCAAACGGACAGGTTAGTATGAAATTTTTCTCTCTTGCTTGGTTATATATGGTTATTAAGGTTTCTTGAATAACATCTTGTGCATCATCATAAGTACCACTATTTTTAGAGACATACCCTACAATTTTTCTGGAATATTTTTGATATAATTCAGCTAATACTTTACTATCATTATTTAATAATGCAATTATGTATTTCTGATCTTGATGTGCTTTTTTATCCATACTAAATTATACGTGGCTAAAGTAATTATAAAAAATAGGGTAACAAAATTTAATTGCCTTGTATATAAGGTTGAATATAAATTTAAAAACTACAAAAATGATTACAAGAACAAATTTAAAAACTAAAACGAATACAAGTATGTTTAGTTTAACAAACATTACAAAAATAATGTTCGCATTACTTATAACTACATTTAGTATAAGTTGTGATTCTGATAAAAATGAGCCAAGTGATAACCAACCAAATGGAGACGCATTAAAGCAACTATTTAATGATAATAGAGATGATGCTAAACAAATTTTCACTTTAGATGCTGCTACTGGCGGAACTGTTACAGGTTCTCAAGGTACAAGAGTTAGTTTTCCTGCAAACTCTTTTGGATTAAATGGCAATCCTGTTACCGGGAATGTTGAAGTTGAGTTAATTGAATTATACGATAGAGCAAGTATGTTACTTAATAATATGCCCACATCTGGTAAAAAACCAAATGGCGATGAAGCTGCTTTGAAATCGGCTGGTGAATTTTTTATTAATGCCAAACAAAACGGAACGGGTTTAGATTTATTAAATGATGCATCGGTAAGTAGTAAAGGTACGGACACATCGGATACAATGAGCATATTTAGAGCTGGTGATGATGAACAAGATACCGATCTTTGGCAAGAAGCCGATGAAGATGGCGATACTATTACCGATATTGGAACAACTGGCGAACGTCAAAACCCTAATGCTCCAAATGGTTGGGAAACCTTTTATTTATTTGATGTAAGTAGTTTTGGTTGGACAAACCTAGATCGTTGGTACAGCTATACAGGAGCCTTAACCGATATTTTTGTAGATGTTCCTGCAATTTTTCACGGGAGTAATTGCGAAGTATATTTAACGTATGATGGCGAACCAAGTACTTTAGCTAGAATGGATATTTACGATGCACCTTCTGGAATGTTTACCGAACATTATGGACAAATACCTGTTGGACAAGCAATTCATATCATATTAGTTGCCGAAATAAATGGTGTACTACATAGTACCATACAAGGTACTACAATAACAACTAATCATATCGAAGTAATGGCAAGTCCACAAGCTACTACCGAAACAGCTTTAATTGCCGCAATTAATGCATTGCCATAAATAAACCGAGGAAAATTGCTATTTGTTAGTTTGTTTTGAAAAGTATCTTGGTTTTTATCAAGATGCTTTTTCTATTAAAAATTTATATATCATTAAATAATTAATTATATTTGTGTTAAACCTAAACTTATGAGTACAAATCAAATAAAAATAGCTTTTACTAGTGTTTTTTGTATTATTTTTTTAACATTTCAAGGACAAGAAATCCAAAAAGATAGTACGCGACATAGTGCAGATATTAAGTATTTGGTAAATGAAAAAAAAATCAGTTTACAACCTAAGACTTCTACACTTCGTCAAGTTGCTGGTGCGCCAAAAGCACATTGGAATTATTATTGGGAATTAGGTGATGGCAACTATAGTTTTGAAGAAAAACCTAAACATCAATACCAAGAAAATGGCACATATACCGTTAGATTATCGGCAACCAACAATTACGATGATGGAAAACCACCTTTAACAAGACCTAAAGAAGTTACTATTAACGATACTTCTAATGCTGATTTAGACACTACACTTTTAGAAGATAACACTTCTTTTTTTACCAATTATAACGGATTTCAAATCCAAAATAATAGAGAACCAAGCCCAAATGAAGATATGCAACTTATTGTTAGTTATGCCAATGATAAAGAACATACTACCAACGGAAGGCTCTATGTTTTTTACAACGAAAAAAAATACAAAGACAATAATTTTACGCTAGAAAATATACGAACTTTTCATAATGAAGTCGAAATAGAAGAAAATTACATTTTGGCACTTCAAAAAATAAAATCTAAAGATGTCTTTATACGTTCTACAGGAATAACATCCGTTATTGCTGACCATAAAATAATAAACGACACCTTACGACAAGATTTAAAAAAATCTTTAGAAGAATCTAATCAATATTATAGAAGTTATAAAGTTTGGGATGTAAACGATGTTACTAAAAATGAAAAACGAAACATGTTTTTCACGTTTAAAACAACACCCGAAATGTTAAAAGATACTAGTGCCATAATTACAATTAGAAGTATTTATATCCCAGAACGTGGTATAAATACTCATAAAATTGTCGAAAAAGAAATGGAGATTGTCACTTCTCACGACCCTAATAAAATGGCAGTTTACCAAACTTATTTGAATTATAGATTGGTTCGGTTTAAGCGATTAAAATATAAGGTTCGTTTTCAAAATAATGGTGAAGGTCCAGCACGTTTAATAAAATTAAATGTTGATATTCCTCAAATGCTAGACAAAACTACTTTAAAAGTAATAGATATGTACCCAAAAGTACCTATGTGTCCGCTTGGTAAAAAGGTAGTTTTTAGTTGTATGGATACGATAATTATGAAAGATAAAATATCGTTTCAATTTAAAAATATTTATTTACCTGGTACAAATCAAAAAGGGGTTAAAGAAAAAGATTCTACCAAAGGTTTTGTGAAATATTCCTTAAAATTTGGCAAAGATTTTCATAAGAAAAAATCAACCAGTAGAACCGCTATTATTTTTGATAAAAATGAGCCGATAATTACCAACTCTTCCACTTCAAGATTTAAACCTGGTATATCTATTGGTGTAAAAGGTGGTTATAGTTACTTTTTTGATTCTAATGAGAATTTAGATTTCAATCAAGTTAACACTAATTCAACTATAGACACTAAAGCAAAAGGGTTTTTCTTAGGTGTAACTATATCGCCATACAAATCGTATAAATGGTATTACCAAGCCGAAATTATGGCAAGCTCACAACAAATTACCTCGTTGAGATCACATCAAGAAACCAATGATGCCACTGCTGGAATGACGCTTTCAAAAATTAATAATAAAACCGAAATTCTGAAAAATAATTTAGATATTGTTCCTGCATCTATTCGTTATAATTTTAACTCGATTTTTGGAGCTGGTTTGGGTGCGCAATTTTCTGTAAATGGCTATCAAAAGGCGGTGAATTTTACCGACACCAAAGTTTTTGAAAATAATAACGGCGTTGTTGGAGCTGAAATAAGAGAATTAGAAACACATCACTGTGTAAAAAATTATAAAAAGGGACTAAGTTTAAATAATTACGGTTTGTTTGTAGATCTAACAATTGGTGTTGCACGTATTGGACCAAGTATTGGTATTAGATATATTCAAAAATTTAAAGAACCAACTAAACAAATACAAACCTATGCTATTTGGAAGTTTTAAATTTCGCTTATGAAATGGTTTTTTTATTTAGCTTGTTTCTTTACCTCATTAGGTAGTATTGCACAAGATTCCATTTCATATTATAATACACAAATACAATTAAAAAGTGTTCACAATAAACTAGAAAATTCGGAGATTTTATTTCAAAAAAAAATAAATTATCTTAAAAATAAAGACAACCTAGAAGAATTTTTTTATAGTTTTTATGCTTATTTTTCTATAAATAAAAAAGCAGATAGATTCGCCATGCTATCTAAAATAAAAGCTTTACAATGGCGAAATCCTAAAAATAATAAAGAAGAGCTCGCTTTACTATATTTAAAAATTAATATTGGTAGAGAATATTTAGATGCTGGTTTAATTGAGGAGTCCATTCAATTTTATGAAGAATCTTTATTTTTATATCAGAATAATGTTGCTTTAAAATATGATATTGTAGAATATTGCCTAAAACCATTAGCAAATAACTACACAAGATTAGGCGATTACGCTAGAGCCGAAAACCTCTTAAAAACAACCATTCAATTAACCGAAAACAAATCAAATACTATCAATTTAATTGCAAGTTATATCAATTTATCTATTATATACCAATCTACTAATAAATTAGAAAAAGCAATTAAACTATTAGAGAAAGCACTTGAAATAAAACCGATTAGTGTTTCCCAAAAAAGTATTTTAGTATCGGAACTAGGTAAAAATTATTATCAAAAGCATCAGTACAATAAAGCAATAAAATTTTGTAATCAATCTTTACATTTAAGTGATTATAAAAGTACTAAACAAAAAAATTATGCTACCATTGGTTTATCTTATTTTAATTTAGAAAAATTTAAAAAAGCAGTCGTCTATTTTAATAAAAGTTTGAGTTTATCAAAAGAAGTTTACGGACAAAACCATCGTGAAACTGCCAAAATTTATCAACTTATTGCGGCCGTATATTCGCAACAAAATGATTTTACAAAAGCATTACAATTTTATCAAAAAGCCTTACAATCTGTTTTACCAAAATACCAACCTAAAGATGTTTTTGACAACCCCAATCCTGTAAATTTTTATGCCGAAAACACCATAAAAGACGCTTTAGATGGTAGAGCTCAGATTTTTACCAAAAAACAAGATTTTAAAAATGCTATAAAAAATTACGATATTGCTTTTAAATCGGAAGAAATTTTAATGTATAGTATTAATTCACAAAAGTCTAAAATTAGACTACAAACCGAAAATAAAAACAGAAGCGAAAAAATAGTTGCCTTATATTACAACCTTTACCAGAATACGCATGAAATTACTAATTTAGAAAAAGCATTTAATAGCGTTGAAAAAAGCAAAGCAAACGTGCTATTTAATTTGTTACAAAACAAATATTTACGAAACGAAATAAAAAAAGACACCCTTTTTCGGCTAGAAAAAAAATTACGAAAAGAAAAAGCAATTCTTACTAAGAACATGTTAGTCGAAGAACTTAAAAAAGAACACGCTAATATTGAAAAATTACAATTTTATAACACTAAAAAATCCGAAATAAGCACCAAATTACAAATTATAAAAAAGGAAATACAACATAAATATCCTTTTTTAAATGCAATACGTAAAGAGATTAGTACCAAGGAAATTCAACAAGAATTTTTGACTAACAAGCAAATATTAATTGAATTTTTTACTACTAAAAAATATATTTATATTTTTTCTTTAGAAAAGAACGAACCAATTACTTTACGGAAAATTACTAAGGATAGTATCTTTAAAAAAAAATTACAACAATTTATTAATCTATTTAATACTGGAAGTGGTACTGCAATTAAGAGTGATTTTAAAACCTATCAAAAACTAGGGTTTTATTTATATAAAAAACTTCTTGCTCCAGAATTAGCTCATAATATAGGAAGTTCTGTAACTATCATACCTGATGGGAAATTAAATTTTGTAGCTTTTGATGCCTTATTAACGGAAATCAATACATCTACTAATTTTGAAAAACAAGCTTACTTATTGTATCAAAACCCTATAAATTTAGGGTTTTCGACTACAATTTTACAATTACAAAAAAAAATAAAAACAACTACTACGAATAATAAGTTGTTAGGTTTTTTTCCTGTCTTCGAAAATAAACATCGCAATTTACAAGAATTAACGTATACTTTAAACGAAAAAAAATCGATTCAAAATAGTATAAAAGGATCTTACTACAAAAAGGAAAAAGCACTTAAAAAAACCTTTATTGAAAAAGCTAGTAATTATAGAATAATTCACCTATCAACCCATGCGAGTTCTGGAACTTTTGAAAAACCTGCACATATTGAGTTTTTTGACGAAACTCTTTATTTATCCGAAATTTACGGCTTAGATTTACCCAATGACCTTGTCGTTTTAAGTGCTTGTGAAACAGGTATTGGTAAATTACAAAAAGGCGAAGGCGCTATGAGTTTAGCTCGTGGTTTCTCCTATGCTGGAGTTAAAAATTTAATAGTTTCATTATGGAAAGTAAACGATAAAGCTACCAGTATTTTAATGCATAATTTTTATCAAAATTATACCAAAACAAACGCTAAAACATACGCAATACAACAGGCTAAAATTGATTATTTACAAAATAAAAATATTAGTAACGCTAAAAAATCACCTTATTACTGGTCTAGTTTTGTATTTATTGGGAATATAGAAGTCGCACAAATTCCAACAGAAAACAACTGGTTAACTTCTGTTATTATTGGAGTCACGTTTATACTATTGATTACTATTTTTTATAAAAAATTTAAGCAAAAAAAAAGGATACAAAAATAATAGATGTATCCTTTATATTATAAATATTTTAATGATTTATGCTTCAGGTTTCATTTCAAAATCTTCCATAAATTTTGTGGTATAATTACCTGCTAAATAATCAGGATGTTCCATTAATTGTTGGTGAAAAGGTATGGTTGTTTTTACCCCTTCAATAATAAATTCTTGTAAGGCTCTTTTCATTTTATTTATGGCTTCTTCTCTAGTTTGCGCTGTTGTTATTAACTTGGCAATCATAGAGTCATAATATGGTGGTATATTATAACCGTCATAAACGTGTGTATCTATTCTAACGCCATGTCCGCCAGGTGCATGAAAAGTGGTTATTTTTCCTGGGCAAGGTCTGAAATTATTATATGGATCTTCGGCATTTATTCTACATTCAATAGAGTGTAATTGAGGTAGGTAATCTTTTCCTGAAATAGGTATACCATCGGCAACTAAAATTTGTTCTCGAATCAAATCAAAATTAATGACTTGTTCGGTAATTGGATGCTCTACTTGAATACGTGTATTCATTTCCATAAAATAGAAATTACGATTCTTATCTACCAAAAACTCTACAGTTCCTACTCCTTCGTATTTAATATATTCGGATGCTAAAACTGCTGCTTTTCCCATTTTTTTACGCAACGCTTTTGTCATAAATGGCGAAGGTGTTTCTTCGGTTAACTTTTGATGACGACGTTGTACAGAACAATCTCTCTCAGATAGATGGCAAGCTTTACCAGTAGAGTCGCCAATTATTTGAATCTCAATATGTCTTGGTTCTTCAATTAACTTTTCAATATACATCTCATCATTTCCGAAAGATGCTTTTGCTTCTTGCTTTGCTGCATCCCACAATTCACGCATTTCTTCTTTTTTCCAACAAGCACGCATTCCTTTTCCACCGCCACCAGCAGTTGCTTTTAACATTACTGGAAAACCCATTTTAGCAGCTACTTTTTCGGCTTCTTTAAAAGAATGAATTACGCCATCGGATCCTGGTATAATTGGCACACCAGCATCTTTCATTGTTTTTCTAGCAGATGCTTTATCTCCCATTAAATTAATCATCTTAGCGGTAGCACCAATAAATTTAATATTATGTTCTTCACATATATTAGAAAATTTTGCATTTTCAGCTAAAAATCCATATCCAGGATGAATTGCATCCGAATTAGTTATTTCTGCGGCTGCAATAATATTTGCCATTTTTAAATAGGACTCACTACTTGCTGCTGGTCCAATACAAACTGCTTCATCGGCAAATTTAACATGCAAACTTTCGGCATCTACATTTGAATATACGGCAACCGATTTTATTCCCATTTCTCTACAGGTTCTTATTACACGTAGTGCAATTTCACCTCTATTTGCTATTAGTATTTTTTTAAACATAATTTGTTTTTTAAATTCCAAATATCAAATAATAAATTTCCAAACAATCCAGAAATTGCTATTTGTGTTTAGAATATTGGGATGTAACTTAAGATGGGTCTACTAAAAATAATGGTTGATCAAACTCCACTGGTGAAGAATCTTCTACTAATATTTTAAGTATTTTTCCTGAAATTTCAGATTCAATTTCGTTAAAAAGTTTCATTGCTTCAATAATACAAACTGTATCACCTTCACTAATAGTATCGCCTACCGAAACAAATAATGGTTTGTCTGGTGATGGTTTTCTATAAAAAGTGCCAATAATTGGTGATTTAATAGTGATAAATTTAGAATTATCTTCTTCATTTGTTGCTTCGGCTATTGGAGTTGCAGCAACTGGAATTTGTGCTATTGCAGCAACTGGTTGCCCGACCATTGGTGCTTGATGCACAATAGTTGTTTCACTTTTCCCTTGTCCCGTTCGGATGGTGATTTTTATATCTTCCATCTCTAATTTAACTTCACTTGCACCTGATTTTGCTACAAATTTAATTAAATGTTGAATTTCTTTTAAATCCATAATATATAGTTTTTGTTGATTTTATTTAAATTAATATGCCCATGTTAAATAAATAGATCCCCAAGTAAAACCGCCACCAAAAGCAGCAAAGATAATTTTATCTCCTTTTTTTAATTGTGATTCATAATCATTTAAGAGTAATGGTAATGTTGCAGAAGTCGTGTTTCCATACTTTTCAATATTCATCATTACTTTAGTTGGATCTAACTTTAGTCTTCTTGCTGTTGCATCAATAATTCGTTTATTTGCCTGATGTGCGGCTAACCATTGAATATCGTCTTTGGTTAAATTATTTCGTTCTAATATCTTTTCGCTTACATCTGCCATATTAGAAACTGCGTATTTAAAAACTACTTTGCCATCTTGAAAAACAAAATGTTTCCGATTCGTTACCGTTTCAATAGTAGCTGGCATCATTGAACCACCAGCGGTTACTTGTAAAAAGTCTCTTCCTATGCCATCACTACGCAGATATTCATCTTGTAATCCATAACCATCTTTATTTGGTTCAAATAAAACGGCTCCTGCGCCATCACCAAAGATAATACATGTAGCTCTATCGGTATAATCTATCATCGAAGAATTCATATCGGCACCAATAAGTAATATTTTTTTATATCTACCAGATTCAATATAGCTTGAAGCAGTAGACATACCATATAAAAAACTAGAACAAGCGGCTATTTGGTCAAAAGAAAAAGCCTCTGTTGCTCCTATTTGGGTAGCGACAAAAGCTGAAGTTGATGCGGCTTGCATATCTGGTGTAGCAGTTGCAACAATGACTAATTCAATTTCCTTAGGGTTGATATTTCCTTTTTCAATTAAATTTTTAGCGGCTTGAATTGCCATAAATGAAGTGCCTTTTCCTTTTTCTTTAAGAATTCTCCGCTCCTTAATACCAGTTCTAGAAACTATCCATTCATCATTGGTTTCCACCATAGTTTCTAATTCCGCATTGGTTAATCTATATTTTGGTAGATATTTTCCTACTACGGTGATAGCTGCTGTTATTTTACTCATATATTGTTATTATATATTTTGCAAAAATAAACTATTTTTTGCACAAATAAGATTTCAAAGTAATGAAAAAAAAATCACAAAACGACTAATTTTTATTGATTTTAATCAAAAAAAATCTTAAAAAACACAAAAAACCCTCAAAATGAGAGTTTTTTGTGTTTTTTAAGATTTATTGTAACTATTAAACTTCTACTACTTCTTCAGCATCAATAATTACTTGTCCGCGATAGTATAATTTACCTTCAAACCAATGTGCTCTATGAGACAAATGTGCTTCTCCAGTTGTTGGGTCAATAGCTATTTGAGAAGCTTTTGCTTTATAGTGCGTTCTTCTTTTGTCTCTTCTTTGTTTGGATATTTTTCTCTTTGGATGTGCCATTTATAATTTTATTTATCTTTTATTAATCCTTTTAATTTTTCCCATCTAGGGTCAATCTTTTCTTCTTGTTTATTTAGTTCTTTTAACTTATTCATTGCTTTAGACTCCAATGTACCATCAATCACACCTGGATGTATTCTTTTTATTGGCACACTCAACACAATCATTTCATAAATGTATTGTGCTATATCTAACTCATAATCATTATGTGGTATAATTAAAATTTGCTCGTTTTCATTATTAAATTTTTCTCCAAATTCAACTATTAACTTTAGTTTGCCTTCAATTGGTTGAGAAAATTCCTCACCACTTACATCACAATTTACTATTATCGTACCTTGTGCTGTAAAATACAATTCAAAAATTGTGTTTTGTTTTTCAAAATCTATATGCACTCGCACATTAGAATCTAAAAAATCATCATAAGTATAAGATGTAAAGAACTTTTTTTTAATTATATATTCAAATTCATGCTTTCCTATTTTCAATCCTTTAAAAGGAATTTTATAGTCGTTTTCTTGCTTCATTTCAAATAACATTTGAGCTTGCAAATGTAATAAATTTTATTATTATACGACTGTAATTAGAAAATTAATTTATCCGTAATCTATTTTAAAAACATCACCTTCTCTTTCTCACTTTTAGCGCGTTTTCTGTCAGTTCATTATACTCGTTTCTATTTTTGAAAATAGAAATTGCTTGAAACAAAGCTTCTTTAAAAGAACTATTATTAGCTTCTCCTTTTCCTGCAATATCATAAGCGGTTCCGTGATCTGGTGAAGTTCTTATTTTTGATAAACCAGCGGTGAAATTTACTCCTTTTCCAAAAGATAATGTTTTAAAAGGCGCCAAACCTTGGTCGTGATACATTGCTAGAACTGCATCAAAATTTTTATAGGATTGAGTGCCAAAGAATCCATCCGCAGAAAAAGGGCCATAAATAAGCTTTCCTGTCTCTCTTATTTTAGCAATAGTAGGTGCTATTATAGTATCGTCTTCATTACCAATAACTCCGTTATCACCACAATGTGGATTTAATCCCAAAATAGCAATTTTGGGCTTTCTAATTTTAAAATCTTTAAGCAATGAATTATACATAATATCTACTTTGCTTTGTATTAATTCTGGTGTAATTTCTTTAGCTACATCTTGGATAGGCACGTGACCTGTTATCAAACCAACCCTTAAATCCTCCATCATTAATATCATTAACGGTTTTCCTTCTAAATTTGCTTCTAAATACTCCGTATGTCCTTTAAAATTAAAGTCATCAGATTGAATGTTATTTTTATTAATTGGAGCAGTAACTAAAACGTCAATATCACTATTATTTAATGCTTCTACAGCATGCTTTAAAGAACAAAACGCATATTGTCCTGCCTCATCTTTAGACTCTCCAAAATATATAGAAACATCTTCCTTACAAATATTATAAAGATTAACTTTATTTTCTACAACTTGAGTGAAATTAGTAATTCCATGAATAGGCACATCTATATTCAATATTTTTTTATGCTGTGAAATTATTTTAGATGAAGCGAAAATAATTGGAGTACAAAAATCTAACATCCTATTATCTTCAAATGTTTTTAAAATTATCTCTATACCAATTCCATTTATATCTCCAACTGAAATTCCTACTTTTATTGTAGCTTCTTTTTTCATAAATCAATAATTTGTTATTAGTTAAACAAATATAATAATAATCTTAAAAAATTAAGGTTTCTCTAATTGAAATTTAAAAAAAAATGCAACACCTAAGATGTTGCATTTATAATATTATAAATTATAATTATTTTGATTTGAATTTAAACTCCTTAACTGCATAACCTATAGCTACAGCAAATAGAGCAAACAACCCTACATCAATAGGTAGCCCTGGTGGTGGTGGCGGTCTATTACTAGGCGGTGTTTGACAAAAAACAAATTCTGCAGTCATTAAAACTACAAAAATTAATATTATTTTTAAAGTGTTTTTTTTCATTTTTTTATTTTTTATTTACTGAGAAATCATATCGGTCAAACAACAAATATACAAATTTATTTTTCAACTACCCTCAATATTAAAACAAAAGTGGTCCCACAAGGACTCGAACCTTGGACCCCCTGATTATGAGTCAGGTGCTCTAACCAGCTGAGCTATGGGACCTGTTTATTGGAAGGCAAAAGTAATACATATTTTAGAGCTAAACAATAAATCTTAAAAAAATATTTTTAATAGTTCTTATAAGCCTTTGTATACTGAAAACAGGAGGTTTGTTGATTAATTATAAATTGTAGTATATCACAAAAATCTTATTAAATCTCTTTCTTTTTTTATCAAATAAGCTATTTTTTCAGATTTTGTTATAATAAAGTGTGACCTCTCTTTTGCTCTTATTAACCTATTTTTGCACTTTTTTGCTAAAATGTTTGACCTATGTTTGACCTAGAATATTTAATATCTTCAATAAGCATAGATACTATGTTTTGACTTTTTGTCTTGAACACAATCTCAACCTTAAAAAGTATATCCAAATCAAATGTAAGGAACACGTCTTGGATAGCTAATTCAAATAAGGTATCTATATCATTCTTATTATACTTGTACTTATCATACCTTTCTGTTTCTATAATATCTAAATCAAACTCCCAATTTTCATACTGCATACCTATCTTAAAAGGTAATTCATCTATATTCATAATGTTTGGGTGTTAAAAAGCCACCTATTTTAACAGGTGGCTTTTGATTATTTGTTTAAATCTATTTTTAGAACTCTAACTGGACAAGTTTTCCTTCCCCGTAATATGTTCTTTCAAAAGATAAAATATGGCATTTGTCTAATTCTATAGAGCCTTCTAAAAAATCACCACTTTCATTTTCTTCCCAGTCAGAAATTATACATTCAGGTTCTAACTTGTATTTTAACTTTACTTCGTTAAAAGTACTAAGGTTAATAATTAAAAAGTTATCATAAGGTAACTCATTATCATTTTTCACAATCTTATCTACTATTTCTTTTGTAGATTTGAGTTTAAGAAGGCTATTACTCCACAAAGTACTTATAAAAATATAGTACTTGTTATTCTCTTTTGTAATATCTATAACATCACAATTTTTAATAAGCAAGTTGTTACCTGTTATACTTCCTTGTATTTGAAAAGTAAATTTTTTGTCTAATATTTCATCTAAATCATCTTTAATCTTAACATTAAACTTTGTTAATATCATTTTTTTATTAGATTCAAATTCACCAAACTTTATATCATCACTCTTTATTTTTTCAGTCCTACTTGTTGTTAAGCCTTTATTACAGGAATAGGCTGAAAACAATACTAGTAGAATTACTATTATTTTTATATTTTTCATTTTAAGTTTTTTTAATTAATTTTATATCCCATCCTAACAAGTAACTTTGGTGTTCAAGCTCTCCTAATTCATTTTTTATTTTATGCCCTCTTAAATCTGCTAAAACCTTGACTCTTTGTCCTTGAGAAACTCCTTTAAGTAACTCTATTTTACCATTTACAAACTTTATTAAATGCTCACTAAGATGCTCATTATCAACTGAAAGTATAATACTTTGAGTTTTAAAACTTGGTCTGGTAGTTTTAAACTCACCTGCTATTGTTACTCTTTCCGCAAACATCTCTAAAGGGTTTAATTTAGATACAACCCCAATTATTTCTATCATATCAGACCTTTCAATAACATCTAAAAACTTCAATATATTTTTAAATGCTAATTCATTAAGAGAGATTTTAAAGTCAATTCCTAAAGGTAATATAACATCTAATTTATAATTCTTTAGTGCTCTGGTGTCTTGAAAAAGACTTTTGAATAATGATTGCTCTTTACTTTCTTTCTTACTTAAATACAACCATTCTGTTAACAGTTTTACATTATTACTTACTTCATTATAGGTGTTCAGTTTCCTCTTGAAATAAACTTCGTTTCTATAACAGATAGAAATTTCTTGAAGTAATTTGAATAAATCTTTAAACTGAAATAATTCACCATACATCTCCTCACTGTACCCAAGACGTGGAAATGGACTTGGATTAGGAATAGACTTAATTTGCTGTATAGTATCATTAAAAAGAGGTTCAAACTTCAATAGCCACCATTCTATTTTTGATATGCCTAAGTACTTTTCTTGATTTAGGCTTTTAAGTTCTATTATAGAATCTGCAATACTCATATTATTTTGTTATAAATTAGTCTCTGTGAAACTCCAAAAAAGTCAGGAACATTAAAAATACACCTTTTTAACCTCTACCAATCTGTTTGCTTGAAATCTATATTATTAAGATATGAATATGTTAGTAAAGCTCCTATTACAGAAGAAATACTAAAAAACCAATTTTTTTCTTGGCTAGTTGGCATATCCAAAAACATCATTACTAATGGGAAAATTATCATTATAACAATAAGAGATACTACTAAAGCTATGCTAATAGTTTTCTTATATTTTGGTGCAATGAATACACCTATATAAACAAGTGAAAACCCTTGAATTAAGTTCCCTACAATACCTTTAAAATAATGTGCTCCACTTAACTTAATACTTATTATTCCATCCCAAATAACCTGTATTAGAATTGAGCCAATGATAGCTAATGGTAATAATATAATCCATTTTATTACAGGGTTTACTTTTTTTTTCACTGTTATATTTTCTTCTTCCATTTTAAGATATATTTTGTTTGTATCACTTCTATTATCACTCTTTAGAATAGCCTTTTCACTTACTTCTATTTTCTCCTCTACCTGTTTTGCTGTAGGTTGGTTAAAATTCCTTTCAAGCTCTAAAACATCTGTTGTTCCAAACAAATCATTATAAACCTGTTCTGAGTCAGATATATCTCTTCCTGAAGCCTTCCAATACTTTACAAATACATTGTAATTCTCTTCTATCTTTTCATACGTGCTTTGAGGTATAACATGCTCCATTAAATCTCTAAGTGTAGGATTATCTCCTAGTTTAGCAGCTATATTATTTATATTAGCTAGCATAGATGGGTTAATTTCATCCACTATAACTTTCCTTCTAGAAAATACAGGATTGTCAAATGCTTCATTTATAGCATTATTATTTTGATTGTTTTCCATTTTTAGTTTATAAAATATAAGATAAACCCAACTATAATACTTACATAGGTTATTGTTTTTAAGTGTTTCCTATTAGGAATAGTTTTAGAAGAAATTAATATAAACCCCAAAAAAGGAGGCAAGATTCAAGTTACAAATGCAACTTTTGGTTAAACAATAATTTATTCATTA
>CAZOQL010000009.1:0-34319 GCA_964582005.1 uncultured Flavobacteriaceae bacterium
ATTTTTAGAAGCTAAAGCGAGATGCACTAAAGTACATAGTTTTAACTTCATTTGAAACCAATAAAGGAAATCCGCAGAATTTTCAACAAAAAATAGTTTTTTATCCAACCTAAAATCAAGGGGCTTACTTTTAAAAAAATCGAATTTTTAACCATTTTATTGGGTTAGAAGCACGGTTTTTAACTAATTTTGGGTTTTATCGGACAATAGTAATTTTAACGATTAAAATCACTTAGGGTAACTAATAAAATATTTAATAACGGGTTTTGCCAATGCCTGTAAATTAAGATGATCTGATGCGGAAATTAAATCAATTATCGATCCGTTTTTAAATAATATTTGAATAGGATTTTTATCATTTACATATGCCTGATTCGTTATTTTTCCTTCAATTACCAAATAGGTTAAATCGGTGTTAGAAATAGCTCTGTTTTTTTGCACATTTTCTTTAATTTTATCTATAAAATCTTTGGCAAAAGGTTTTTTCTGAATAATAACTTTTGGAAGTTTCCTTTGAATTATGGCTTTACTTAAAGTGCTTAATATTTCGTCTTTATGCTTTTGCCAGACTTTGATTGCAGAAATAATATCATAATCATCTAATTGAGAAAAAGTTTCTAATACTTGGGAATTAAAATTATTCTTATCAATTTTATTTGTTAAAAAAAACTGCAAAGCTTCACTTGCAAAAAGCACTTCTCCTTTATTGGTTAATTCTTTTGCTCTTTGCAAGACTTTTACCAAAACATTTTCGGCAACTAAACCTGTTTTATGTAGGTAAACTTGCCAATACATCAAACGTCTAGCTAAAATAAATTTTTCTACAGAATAAATACCTTTTTCTTCAACAACCAATTGATTGTTTCTTACATTTAGCATGGTAATTAATCGCTCTGAGTTTATATTACCTTCGGCAACACCTGTATAAAAACTATCTCTTTTTAAATAATCTAATCTATCAATATCCAATTGACTTGAAATTAATTGATTTAAAAATAAACGTTTGTGTTTTCCTTTAAAAATAACTATGGCCAAACGTAACTTCCCGTTAAATTCAACATTTAGTTTTTCCATAAATAATAATGAAATCTCTTCATGAGATATCTCATTTACGATACTATGTTCTAAAGCATGCGAAAATGCGCCATGACCAATATCATGCAAGAGAATGGCGATTTGGAGCGCTTCTGACTCCTCATTTGAAATATCAACACCTTTAAATCGCAATACTTGTATCGCTTTTTCCATTAAATAAATACAACCAACCGCATGTTGAAACCTAGTATGATGCGCTCCTGGATATACCAAGTAGGATAATCCCATTTGTGAAACTCTACGAAGTCTTTGAAAATAACGATGTTCAATAATATCAAAAATTAATTCACTAGGAATTGTAATAAATCCGTAAATTGGGTCGTTTATAATTTTAAGTTTATTCACCTTTAATTGCTTTTTAGCAAAAATAGTGAAAAGAAACGCTACAAAACAAAACGATTAAATATAAAAAAAATGATACATATTCTTTGGGTTGATGATGAAATAGACTTACTAAAACCACACATTCTATTTTTAGAAAAAAAAGGCTACCACGTTTCTACAGCGACCAATGGTGCTGACGCTATAGATATTATAGCAGATCAAAACCAAATAGACATTGTCTTTTTAGATGAAAACATGCCTGGCCTAAGTGGTATAGAAACCCTTGCTAAAATCAAGGAAATTAGACAAATTTTACCTGTGGTAATGATTACCAAAAGTGAGGAAGAATACATTATGGAAGAGGCTATTGGCTCCAAAATAGCCGATTACCTTATCAAGCCTGTTAACCCAAACCAAATATTATTAAGTTTAAAGAAAAACTTAGACCATTCAAGATTGGTTTCGGCTAAAACTACCTCAAATTACCAACAAGAGTTTCGTAAAATTTCTATGGATTTAGCCATGGTAAATTCGCATGAAGATTGGATTGAACTTTATAAAAAACTAGTATATTGGGAGATTCAATTAGAATCTATATCCGATACTGGTATGATTGAAATTTTAGAAGCGCAAAAAAACGAAGCAAATACCTTGTTTTTTAAATTTATAAAACAAAATTATGAAGATTGGTTTTATGGCAATGCAGACAAACCAATATTATCGCACGATCTGTTTAGAAAAGTAATAAAACCCGAAATAAAAAAAGAAAAAGGTACGGTTTTAATAGTGATTGATAATTTAAGATATGATCAATTGCGAGTGATTGAATCTACAATAAATACTTTTTATAAAAAAGTAAGTGAAACTTCTTTCTTTAGTATTTTACCAACTGCAACGCAATATGCTAGAAATGCTATTTTTTCAGGATTAACACCTTCCGAAATGGAAAAAAAGCACCCTAATTACTGGAGAAATGATACTGATGAAGGCGGAAAAAACCTGTATGAAAATGATTTTTTACAAGCACAATTAAAACGCTTACGGATGGATATTAAACATGAATATTATAAAATTACGACATTAACAAAAGGTAAAAATTTAGCAAATAATTTTTCAAAAATAAAAGAGAACGATTTAACCGTAATTGTATATAATTTTGTTGATATGCTTTCACATTCTAGAACGGAAATGGATATGATTAAAGAATTAGCAAGTGATGATAAGGCTTATAGATCACTAACCTTAAGTTGGTTTAAAAATTCTCCGTTATTAGAAATGATTAAAAGTGCTCATGAAATGGGTTTAAAACTAATTATTACAACCGATCACGGAACGATTAACACCAATAAACCAACCAAAGTAATTGGAGAGAAAAATATTTCTTCTAATTTACGATATAAAACAGGTCGTAGTATAAGTTATGAAGAAAAAGATGTTTATGCTGTAAAAGACCCTGCAAGTATTGGCTTGCCTTCTGGTTTTATGACTAGCTCGTATATTTTTGCTAAAGAAAATTTCTTTTTTGCTTACCCAAATAATTACAATCACTTTGTTAAGTATTATAAAAACACCTACCAACATGGCGGTATTTCTTTAGAAGAAATGATTATACCTTGCGTTGTTTATGAAGCTAAAAATTAACTAATATAGTTAGTATTCATTATAAATATTAAAAGCTCAAAACTTGTTGTTTTGGGCTTTTAATATCATTACATATTAAAGTTCAAGTTACAAATACAACTTTTTACTTTAACACTTCTAATAATTCTACTTCAAAAATAACATCTGCATTTGGCGGAATTGCTCGACCAGAACCTCTACTTCCCCAAGCTAAATGTGCAGGGATATAAAATGTTGCTTTTCCTCCTTCTTTTAGAGTGACTACACCTTCATCCCAACCTTGTATCACTTGTCCAACACCAATGACTGTTGTAAATGGTTTGTTTTTTGCAACTGAAGAATCAAACATTTTACCATTACGTAAATAACCTGTGTAATGCATTTTTACTTTTTGTCCTTTTATTGGCTGCGTACCTGTTCCTTTTTTAGAAACAAATATTTTTAAACCTGATGTATATTCCTTTGCTTTTGCTTCATTTGCAAATAATTCTTTCAATTTAGCGTCTGCTTTTTCTTTAATTAATTTAGAAGCAGATTCCATCTCTTTAAAATGAGATTCAAAAACTTTAGCTGCATCAAATGCTTTCGCTTCTTTTCCTACACGAATTATTACTACTTTATCAATAACATCATTTTTTGCAATAGTATTAACTACATCTTGCCCTATGGTTACATGACCAAAAACGGTATGTTTACCATTTAAGTGTGATGTTGCTTTATGTGTAATGAAAAATTGACTTCCGTTAGTAGCAACTCCTGAGTTTGCCATAGAAAAAATTCCAGGGCCACTATGCGTTAATGATTCATCAAATTCGTCTTTAAATTTATAACCTGGTCCGCCAGCACCTGTACCTTGTGGATCACCACCTTGAATCATAAAATCTTTTATTACTCTATGAAATTTTAAGCCATCGTAAAACGGCTTTCCTTTTAAATCATCTTTAGTAACATACGTATTCGTCCCTTCAGAAAGGCTTACGAAATTTGCTACTGTCATTGGCGTTTTTTGATATTCTAATTGTAATAAAATATCTCCTTTATTAGTTTGTATATCTGCATAAACGCCATCAGATAAATCTGGATATTTAGCCGTTTTACAAGAAAACGCAGTTATTACTACAAGTAATACGATAAGTTTTAATTTGTTCATTTTATTTAATTTTATATTATTATTTTGATTTAATTTCTTTTAATGCTACTTCAATTATTAAAGGTTGATTTGGTTTTATCCTATTTTGAAATCCCGATACACCAAAGGCTTTATTGGATGGAAACAGAAAAACAAAAGTTTCTCCTACTTTCATTAACTTAATACCTTCTTGCATTCCTTGAATAAAATTTTCTCCATCTACTATGTATAATCTATCTGCTTTATTAGCTTGCCCTTTAGTGCCTAATTCTTCTTTGTTATAAATAATTTCATCATCAATAGATCTTATTTCATATTGTATAACAACCTCATCGCCATGTTTAGGATAATTACTTATTGCATCAATTTTCTTCTTTTTATGATACCAAAAACCATATGGTGATGTAATATAAGCACGTAATGAATCTTTTTTTATGATGTCTGCAAATACTTTCTCTTCCTTATTTCGAGTGTTTATAGAACGTTTTATTGATTCTTCAAAAAAAGAATTTGAGCTATTTGAAATTGGCTTTCTTGCTTTTGGGCTCGAACAGGAAAAAACCACCAATACTAACAATAAGTATAAACTATATTTCATAGGATTTTTCTAATGCTGATTTATATTTTGGTAAAATTTCTAAAAAATTAGTGATAGTTGCTTTTAAAGAAACTTCGCTCCTTCCACCAGAAGCATTGGTATGACCTCCGCCATTAAAATGATTACGGGCAAATTCATTAACCGAAAAACTTCCTTTAGAACGAAAAGACATTTTTATAATTCCTTGTTTTTTATCTTCTATAAAAATAATTGCAAATACAACACCTTTTAGAGATAATGCATAATTTACAAAACCTTCGGTATCTCCTTTTTGATAGTTGTATTTATTTAACTCATATTGAGATAATGTTATATATGCGGTAGCATATTCTGCAATTAATTTCATGCTAGCCAATGCTTTACCAAGCAATTGCATCCTTTCATAGGAATTTACATCCATAACTTGGTTGTAAATTTCAGAATTATCAGCACCAATTTCCAACAATTTTGCTGTAATTTTATGTGTTCTACTTGATGTGCTAGAAAATCTAAAAGAACCCGTATCGGTCATTATTCCTGTATAAATGCAAGTAGCAATATTGTTATCAATTATTGCAACATCTTGTAAGGCTTCTATAAAATCAAAAACCATTTCGCAAGTAGAGCATTTTTGCGTATCCGAAAAGGTGAATTTAGCATAATCATCTGGTTCTTGGTGATGATCAATCATTATAAACGTAGGTTTAATATTTTCTAAAGATTTCTGCATTTTAGCACCAGTTCTATGAAAAGCATTAAAATCTAAGGTAAAAACAATAGTAGCATCTTCTAAAATTTTAGTTGCTTTTTCAACTTGTTGCTCAAATAAAACTATTTCATTTTGAGCTGGTAACCATTTTAAAAAAGAGGGGCAATCATTTGGTGAGATTACCGTCACATTATGTTTTTTCTTATTTAAATAATGAAACATTGCTAAACTAGAACCATAAGCATCGCCATCTGGGTTTCTATGAGAAACAATTACAATGTTTTGTGGTGTTTCTAGAAGTTTTGAAATTTCTTTGATTTCATTTTTATTCATAGTTTGCGAATATACAATAATTGAATGATTCTAAAACGTCAAAAAAACCAATTATTACACTTCTTAATAAAAAATAACATTTACGCAACTAATTATTTAATAATTGTACTACATTCGTACTATGATTTATGAAAAAAACATTGCTTCGGAAACTGCTGAATTACTTTTAAAAATTAAAGCTATAAAATTACAACCTCAAGACCCTTTTACTTGGGCTTCTGGTTGGAAATCACCTATTTATTGTGATAATAGATTGACTTTATCTTATCCTGCAATTCGTAATTTTATTAGAGAAAATTTAGTTAAAATTATTGAAGATAAATATGGAAAACCCGATGTTATTGCTGGTGTTGCTACTGGCGCAATTGCTATTGGTGTTTTGGTAGCTCAACAATTAGGAGTTCCCTTTGTTTATGTGCGACCTGAGCCAAAAAAACATGGCAGAAAAAACCAAATTGAAGGGCATTTAGAAAGTGGTCAAAATGTAATTGTAATAGAAGATTTAATAAGTACTGGAAAAAGTAGCCTTCTTGCTGTAGAGGCTTTAAAAGAAAGTAATGCAACTATTAAAGGAATGGTTGCTGTTTTTTCATACGGATTTCATTTTGCGGATGCTAATTTTACGAATGCTAATGTAGAGTTAACCACACTTAGCGATTATAGTAACTTATTAGAACAAGCCGAAAAATCTAACCACATAACAGATAGCGATATGGAAACTCTACAAAAATGGAGAGAAAACCCAAGTGAATGGAAATAACTATTTTTTAATAATTCTATACATTTTTGCAATATGGTTAGACTCTAATTTCACAAAATAAACACCATCTGAAAAAGTGTTCATATTTATTGTTGCTACTTTTTTATCTACTTCTTTAGATTGTATTAATTGCCCATTAACAGTGTATATTTTCACAAAAATGATGTCGTTAATATTTGGTATTTCAAGAGTTAAAATTGAAGTTACAGGGTTTGGGTAAATAGAAATATGTGCTAATTCATTCTCTATAATTACAGCAGGATTAGCGTTTATTACTTCTACTTTAAAATCATCAAAATAAAATCCATCTTTCGTAGTATTACCATCGCTAAATAGTTGAAATCTAAATTTGATTTGTTCTCCTAAATAATCGCTTAAATTAATTTCTTCTTTTACCCAATTATTTTGCAAACCATCATACATTGGTTCGGAACCGATACCTTGATTTGGCACAGCGTGTTTAGTATATTTTCCGCATTGGGCAATCCAAGTAGCTCCATTATCTTTAGAAATTTCAAATTGCACATAATCCCAAGCAGTCTCAATATCCCATTTGGCATAAAAAGATACGTTTACATTGGTAGCTTGTGATAAATCAATCGCATTGGTTAATTCTATAAAATTATTTAAATTATCTCCATAATTTCCAACAGGAGAATCTGTTATAGAACTATTTGCCGAGTAATAATCACTGATTGTAATATCCCAAGATGTTGCATTATAATTTGTTACCGAATTTGCTAAATCTGTAAATATAACTTGAGGAGTACCAAAAATTTTGGTTATAATTTGTTCTGAATTAAAACTACCATTATTAACAATTAATTTATATTCAATACTATCGCCTGGTTGTATATTCGCATCTAATGTATAAGGATACATAGCATTAATGGTTTGTAAATGACTCATTGTATTATGCGATTGCATAGAACCAACATTTGTAATGTTGGAAGAAATGGGAACAATACTTACCGTGAAATTTGCAGGCTCTTGCAAACCTAATCTTTTAATCGAGTATTCAAAATTACCTGTAACCGAACTAATAAATGTAGGCGATTTATCTTCTAAAGTGGCATAATTAGTAATTAAATGAGCCGCTGTAATATTATGGAACTGCATACTTTTACATAAAGGAATAATAGTATTTTCTGCTGGCCAAAATGAATATCCAACCTCTGGAGTCATGGCATAAATCTTATTTTTTGTAGAAGTATCTGCATACATCCAATCGTCTGAATTTCCAGAAGCTGGATAAAGGTCTGCTGATATTTGGTTTACATAACCATTTTGAGATACCATTAATTCAGAAATAGAATCAAACAACGCATTTTCAACTGTTGGCGTATTCGTTTCATAACCAAAAGGATATAACAACAACCCAGAATAGCTGTGATTATTTAAAACCATTACAAAATTATGTTGTTCACAAAACCACTTCATCGCTTGGTTTTCGGGTTCTGAAAAAGAAGCTGTTCCTGGCCAAGTTTGACCATTAGGTGAAGAAGAAACTCCTAATTCATTCCAATGGTACGAATAGTTTCTATTATTATCTACTCCAAAACTACCATCGCCATTATTACGTCTATTCTTACGCCAATAACCGCCACCATTTGGGTTGGTTGTTTCATTATAAATATAACCATCTACATTCAATACTGGTATAAAAAATTGCTCGGTATTATCTACAATAGCCTGAATTTCTGTATTTGTTGTGTAATTCTCTAACAAGTACCACATATAAAATATAAGCTGTTGCATAGATGCTGGTTCTCGTGCATGATGAATTGCCGAAAATAACATTTCAGGTTCTGCTTCATCCATCGTTGGGTTATCGGATATTTTAACGGAATAAATTGGTCTATTTTCAAAGGTTACATAAGTATCAATTGGAGTCTTTACAGTAATTAAATTTGGATATAACGCATGCATATCGTCTAATTCTTGCAACATTTGTGCATAAGTATAAAAACCACCCATACTACCTAATTCGAAATTTACAGGAGTCACATAGCTATTATTAACCGTTTGACAAGACGCATTATTATTATTTTTAATTTGTTTCCTTTCGGCTATATGCTTCTGCATATCATCTATTATAACAGCTACTTTAAAACCCAATTGTTTGGCCTTACTAATCTCAACACTTGAAAAAATAGACTCTATAAAAATATTTTTTTTGTGAATACCATGATCTACAGCAATACCATTACTTAGCAATAATTCCATATCGCTTTTTGCAGTATAAAATATTTTAGCTTTTGAATACTTTGTAATTTTTTCTTGAGAAAATATAGAAACAACAAAGGTTAAAAATAGAGTTAAAAGCAAATTACTTTTCATCATAGTGTTTTATTTAGGTGATAAAATTACAATTTTATCAATTAACACAAAACCCCTTTAACATTTAAGTGAAACGAATCTAATTGATTTTACTCTAATTTTACATACATTTGCTCCTTAAAATTTTACATTGATTAGATTAAAAGAATATTCCGTTTTATTTTATCGCTTAGGTTTAGCGTACTTATTTTATTTTATCATACGTCTATTGTTCTTTTTTTACAATAAAAGTTTACTGAATATTGATAACTTTTCTGAATTTTTTAATATTTTCTATAGAGGATTTGCGTTTGATACAGCCGCAATTTTATATGTTAATTTATTGGTTATTCTACTTAGTATTTTTCCTTTTTTTATCAATACAAAACCAATTTATCAAAAAATACTCTTTTATGTTTACTTTATTAGTAATCTCTTAGCTTATGCAACCAATTTTATAGATTTAATTTATTATAAATTTTCTAATTTCAGATTAACAACCGCTACTTTTAATGAATTTGAAGGAGAAAGTAATGGAATCAATCTATTATTCTCTTTTTTACTAAATTATTGGCATGTTTTAGCCTTATTTATTTTATTATCTTGGTTATGGATTTATTTATATAAAAAAGTAAGCCTTACAGAAACAAAGGTTCATAAAATAATTCCTTATTTAATAACTTCAGTTATTGCTTTTTTAGTATTTGGACTATTAATTGTAGGTGGAATTAGAGGTGATTTCAAACACAGTACAAGACCAATCACCTTAGTTGATGCTAATAAACACGTTAAAAAATCAGTTCATGCGGCAATGGTCTTAAATACACCATTTACCATAATTAGAACGATTAATAAAAATTATTTTAAACACCAAAATCACTTTAGCGAACACGAAATAACTAATTTAATAAAGCCAATAAAACAATACAATTCTACCGACTCTATTCAAAAACCCACCAATACAAAACCAAATATAGTACTATTTATTGTCGAGAGTTTAGGTCGAGAATATATGGGAGCATTTAACAAACGATACAATATTAAAGATTACAAAAGCTATACGCCATTTTTAGATTCCTTAGCACAACATAGTCTTATTTTTGATAATGCGTTTGCAAATGGAAGAAAATCCATTCACGGAATGTCTTCCGTATTAGCAGGAATTCCATCTTTTAAAGTTGCTTTTACTTCGTCTTCCTTTTCCAATCAAAAAATACAATCTTTGGTATCTACTCTTAATGAATTAGACTACGATACTTCCTTTTTTCATGGGGCGCCAAATGGTTCCATGGGCTTTTTAGGTTTTGGAAATATATTAGGTTTGGATCACTATTATGGAAAAACCGAATTTAATAATGATGCCGAGTTTGATGGTATGTGGGGAATTTGGGATGAACCATTCTTACAATATACAGCAGAGGTTTTAAACACAAAACAAGAACCCTTTTTTGCAACTGTTTTTACACTAACCTCTCACGACCCCTTTATTCCGCCAAAAAAATACAAAAACACTTTTCCAAAAGGAAATATCCCTATGCATCGCGTGGTTGGTTATACCGATTATGCTTTTAAAAAATTCTTTGCTTACGCAGAAAAACAACCTTGGTTTAACAATACAATCTTTGTTTTAACTGCCGATCATACCAATCAAAAATATTATAAAAAATATAAAAAAGGTATTCAAAAATTTGCCGTACCTATTTTGTTCTATAAGCCAGATAATTCTCTTACTAAAATAGATAGTTCATTAGCGCAGCAAATAGATATTTATCCAACTTTGTTAGATATGGTTGGTTATGAAAACCCATTTAGAAGCTGGGGCAGAAGTTTAATTAGAAATGAAATAGAACCATTTGTGTTAACGCATACAGGTAATGTATTCTATTTTATGAAAGGTAACTACATTTGTGTTTTTGACGGAACAACAGCAATTGGATTTTACGCCATTACCGATGATGCCTTAGAAAATAATTTGATACAGCAAAAAAATAAAGAAATGATAGCAATGGAAAAAGAATGTAAAGTATATATTCAAGATTATATGAATCGTATTTTAAACAAAAAATTATTTGTTAAATAATATTTATCTATTATATGCTTTTTCAATCTCTTCAACCAAATCTAAAGACAACGCTGGTTTTACAATGCGTACAATATCATTAATTTCTCCTTTATTATACAATATTCCTTGTGCAATATCAAAACCTCTAGTTCCTATATTATATTTTACACTTCTAGTTTTCTCTTTAAATTCATCCCACTTTAAAGGCTTATTTAATTTAAAATAAAATTCATCCTTATTACTAACCGATCGTAAAACGATATCATTTACTTCTTCTACATCAAAAAATTTATTAACCCGAATTAAGGCTAGCTCCTCTTTTTTAATTTTTTTATTGGTATTAAAATCAAAACCTTCTTCTTGATAATGATGCATTATTTCATCAATACTTGTATAGCGATGTACTCCTTTTAGTCTAATACCATTAAATTGTTTCCCAGCAACTTTAACCTCGCACTTTGCTCCTTCTAAATTTAAATCATATCTAGAGTTAATAGTTTTAGTGGTTCGTAAAATATTTTCGAATGAATTAGAATTTCTAGTAACCAAAATAATAGAATTTGGTTTTTTAATATCTGTAAAACGAGAATAATACGATACTAACGGACTTGGCACATCAATGATTAAAGCTCTAGAATTCTTTTCACTATGAACAGCATTTACTTTTTCTTCAATAGTTACTTTTCCTATAAAATTGTGCTTTTTCATAATCGTTTGGTTTTAATTATTTTATAAATATAAAGAATATTTTATTAAAAATACTATGCGCGCATAACTTTTTTACAAAATACTATGCATGCATAGTATTTTTTCATATATTTGTGCAAATGTTAAAAGAAAACTCCATAGATCACCATTTAAGAGCAACTTGGCAGTTGGTTTCCAAAATGTATAATGAGCAAGCCATAAAGCAAGATTACACAATGGCTATGGGTTTCGTTATCCTTAATATAGATTACGAAAACGGAACACCATCAACAGCTTTAGGCCCAAAAATGGGTATGGAAGCCACTAGCCTATCGCGTATTTTAAAATCAATGGACGAAAAAGGAATCATTTTTAGAGAAAAAAACCCTACCGATGGTCGTGGTGTTTTAATTAAATTAACCGAAAAAGGTAAAAATAAACGAAAACAAGCTAGAGAATCTGTAATACGTTTCAATGAGTTAATTAGACAAAATGTTACTGAAATAGACTTAACAGGTTTTTTTAAAGTCACCAGCACAATTAATAAATTAGTAAATGAAAATTCTATTTTTGAAAAAATATATAATAATAAAATAGCATAGCGCCTTTATATTTTCTGGCGTATAGTTTCACAAGAAATATAAACTTTGCAACCCTTGCGAAAACATGGTGAGCGTTGTGGTTAAAATCAAATAACAATGAAAAGAAGTATTAAAAAAGTAGCAGTCATCGGATCTGGAATTATGGGATCTGGAATTGCTTGTCATTTTGCCAATATTGGCGTAGAAGTATTATTGTACGATATCGTGCCACGCGAATTAAACGACAAAGAGAAAGCCAAAGGATTAACTTTAGAAGATAAAGCAGTTCGTAATAGAATGGTAAACGATAGTTTAAAGGCTTCTTTGAAGTCAAAACCTTCACCTATATATAATCAAAAATTTGCAAGTAGAATAACTACCGGTAATTTAGATGACGATCTACATAAAATAAAAGATGTTGATTGGATTATAGAAGTGGTGGTTGAGCGTTTAGATATCAAACAAAAAGTTTTTGAAAGTATTGAAAAACACCGTAAACCAGGAACTTTAATCACATCTAATACGTCTGGAATTCCAATTTCGTTTATGAATAAAGGACGAAGTGACGATTTTCAAAAACATTTTGCAGTAACTCACTTTTTCAATCCACCACGATATTTAAAATTATTTGAAGTCGTTCCAGGACCAGATTGTAAACAAGAAGTAACCGACTTTTTAATGATGTACGGCGAAAAATTTTTAGGTAAAACATCGGTTTTAGCAAAAGACACACCCGCATTTATTGGTAACAGAATTGGTATTTTTGGGATAATGAGTATGTTCCATATTGTAAAAGAATTAGGAATGACCGTTGATGAGGTAGATAAATTAACAGGTCCCGTAATTGGTCGTCCAAAATCGGCAACTTTTAGAACCATTGATGTTGTAGGTTTAGATACTTTAGTACATACTGCAAATGGTGTAAAAGATAATTGTCCAAAAGACGAAATGAAAGACCAATTTGTTATTCCAGATTTTGTCACAAAAATGATGGAAAAAAAATGGTTGGGTTCAAAAACCAAACAAGGTTTCTATAAAAAAGCAGTCAATGCTGAAGGTAAAAAAGAAATTCAATCCTTAGATTTAAATACGCTCGAATACAAAACGAAAGAACGTGTAAAATTTGGGACTTTAGCATTAACAAAAACCATTGATAATGTAACCGATCGTTTCAAAATTTTAGTAGGCGGAAAAGACAAAGCAGGTGAGTTTTACAGAAAAACATTTACCGCTCTTTTTACCTATGTTCAAAATAGAATACCAGAAATATCGGATGAATTATATCGATTAGACGATGCTTTAAGAGCAGGTTTTGGTTGGCAACACGGACCATTTCAAATTTGGGATGCAATTGGTGTAGCTAAAGGAATTAAATTAATGGAAGCCGAAGGACACAAAGTTGCCTCTTGGGTTACCCAAATGGTAACAGATGGAAACGATAGTTTTTATACCGTAAAAGAAGGTGCACGCTTTTATTATTCAATACCAGATAAAAAATACGTAAAAATACCAGGTCAAGATGCGTTTATTATTTTAGACAACATTCGCGAAGCCAAAGAAATTTGGTCAAATGCCGATGCTTCTATTCAGCATTTAGGCGATGGTGTTTTAAATGTGGAATTCCGTTCAAAAATGAACACACTTGGTGGTGGCGTTTTAGCAGCTATCAATAAAGGAATCGATTTAGCAGAACAGGAATACGAAGCAGTAATCTTAGGAAATCAAGCTGCAAATTTTTCCGTTGGAGCAAATTTAGCAATGGCATTAATGATGGCAGTAGAACAAGATTATGATGAGTTAGCTTATGGTGTTAAACATTTTCAAGATACCGTTATGCGTTTACGATATTCATCTGTACCAACATTAATGACACCGCGAGGTATGACATTTGGTGGCGCTTGTGAAATGGGAATGCACGTAGACAAAGTTATTGCAGCAGCAGAAACTTATACGGGTTTAGTAGAGTTTGGTGTTGGAATTATTCCTGCAGGAGCTGGAACTAAAGAAATGACCAAACGTATTTCAGATCAATGGGTAAAAGATGATGTTAAACTGAATCGTTTACGTGATGCATTTATCAATATTGCTATGGCAAAAGTAGCAACATCAGCTCACGAAGCATTTGATATGAATTTTTATCAGAAAAATAAAGACATTATAGTGGTTAATGAATTAAGACAAATTGCTACCGCAAAACGTCATGCAATTACCATGTTGGAAGATGGTTATACGCAACCTGCACCGCAAAAAGTTCGTGTACTTGGGCAACAAGCCTTAGGCATGTTTTTAGTAGGAACGGATAGTTTAATGCAAGGAAGATACGCAAGTGAACACGATAGAAAAATAGCTAATAAATTAGGTTATATTATGGCTGGTGGAGATTTGTCTGAACCTACAGATGTAAGCGAACAATATCTTTTAGATTTGGAACGCGAAGCAATTATGAGTTTGTTTACCGAACGTAAAACCTTGGAAAGAATTCAACATACATTGAAGACTGGAAAACCACTTAGAAATTAAATTATAAAATATTCCATTTTAAATATGAATGTTGCAATTAAAACGCATTCAAAATTAAAATTTAAAATAATTAAAGCATAAAGATATGAAAACAGCATATATAGTAAAAGGATATAGAACCGCAGTTGGAAAAGCCCCAAAAGGAGTTTTTAGATTTAAAAAACCAGACGAATTAGCCGCTGAAACGATAGAATACTTATTAAAACAAGTACCAGAATTAGACAAAACACGTATAGATGATGTAATTGTTGGAAACGCAATGCCCGAAGCAGAACAAGGATTAAATATTGGTCGTTTAGTTTCTTTAATGGGATTAAAAGTGAACGATGTTGCAGGTGTAACCGTAAATAGATATTGTGCTTCAGGTCTAGAAACCATCAGTATTGCAACCGCAAAAATACAAAGTGGTATGGCAGATTGTATCATAGCTGGTGGCGTAGAAAGTATGAGTTATATTCCAATGGGTGGCTATCGTGCCGTACCAAATTATAACGTTTCCAAAGAAGGTCACGAAGACTACTACTGGGGAATGGGTTTAACTGCTGAAGCTGTTGCCAATCAATATAAAGTATCTCGTGAAGATCAAGATGAGTTTGCATTAAATTCGCATTTAAAAGCATTAAGTGCGCAAGTTGAGAATCGTTTCAAAGATGATATTGTTCCCATTGAAGTGGAAAATATTTTCTTAGATGCCGATGGTAAAAAACAAACTAAAAAATATACTGTATCCAAAGATGAAGGACCACGACAAGGTTCAAATTTAGCAGCACTGGCAAGATTACGTCCTGTTTTTGCAGCTGGTGGAAGTGTTACTGCAGGAAACTCATCTCAAATGAGTGATGGCGCATCCTTTGTTTTAGTGATGAGTGAAGCTATGGTGAAAGAATTAAATTTAGAACCAATAGCGAGAATGGTTTCTTATGTTGCCGTAGGAATTGAACCAAGAATTATGGGTATGGGACCTTTAAAAGCAATCCCAAAAGCACTTGAAAGAGCAGGTTTAAAACAAAACGATATTGATTTGTTTGAATTAAATGAAGCATTTGCATCACAATCCATTGCTGTAGTGCGGGAACTAGGTTTAAATAATGACATTGTCAATGTAAATGGTGGTGCAATAGCAATGGGACATCCGTTAGGTTGTACTGGAGCAAAATTATCCGTTCAATTATTTAACGAAATGAGAAGGCGTAAAAACAAATATGGTGTTGTTACAATGTGTGTAGGAACTGGGCAAGGTGCAGCTGGCGTTTATGAATTTTTGAAATAAATCGTATTTTACAAAGAAAAAACACAAATACAAAGAAATAGAATTACATAACAATCGTATAAAAATGTGAATTTTGCGATAAATCAACGATTAAATATTAAAAAAAATGAGCGATAATAAAGAACTTTTAAGAGGTGGACAATTTTTAGTAAAAACAATTGACTGCGAAGATATTTTCACACCCGAAGATTTCAATGAAGAACAAACCATGATGAAAGAATCTGTAAAGGAATTTGTAGATCGTGAGTTGTGGCCAAACAAAGCTCGTTTTGAAGCTAAAGACTATGCCTTAACCGAAGAGATGATGCGTAAAGCAGGTGAAATGGGCTTTTTAAGTGTTTCAGTTCCCGAAGAATATGAAGGAATGGGAATGGGATTTGTATCAACTGTTTTGGTTTGTGATTATATTTCTGGTGCAACAGGCTCTTTTAGTACCGCTTTTGGAGCGCATACAGGTATTGGAACCATGCCAATTACACTATATGGTAACGAAGAACAAAAGAAAAAATACGTCCCTAAATTAGCTTCTGGAGAATGGTTTGGTGCTTATTGCCTAACAGAACCTGGTGCTGGTAGTGATGCCAATTCTGGTAAAACAACTGCAGTTTTATCCGATGACGGAAAGAATTACATCATTAATGGACAAAAAATGTGGATTTCAAATGCAGGTTTTTGTAATGTAATGATAGTTTTTGCACGCATAGAAGATGACAAATACATTACTGGATTTATTGTAGAATATGATAAAGACAACCCAAATGGAATTACAATGGGTGAAGAAGAACATAAATTAGGTATTCGAGCTTCTTCTACACGTCAAGTATTTTATAGCGATACAGTAGTTCCTGTAGGAAATATGCTTTCTACAAGAGGAAATGGATTTAAAATAGCTATGAATTCTTTAAATGTTGGTCGAATTAAATTAGCAGCTGCTTGTTTAGATTCGCAACGAAGAATTATTACCGAATCTGTTAAATATGCAAATGAACGTATTCAATTTAAAACACCTATTTCATCCTTTGGCGCAATAAGACAAAAAATTGCTGAAATGACAACAAGCACTTGGGTAGGCGAATCAGCTACGTATAGAGCAGCAAAAAATATTGAAGATCGTATTGAATTACGAATGAAAAATGGAAAAGACACACATCAACAAGCCGAATTAAAAGGTGTTGAAGAATATGCAATTGAATGTTCTATATTAAAAGTAGCGGTTTCGGAACATGCACAACGTTGTGCCGATGAAGGAATTCAAATCTTTGGAGGTATGGGATTCTCAGAAGAAACACCAATTGAATCTGCTTGGAGAGATGCTCGTATTACACGTATTTACGAAGGAACCAATGAAATTAACAGAATGTTAAGTATTGGGATGCTAATTAAAAAAGCAATGAAAGGTCATGTAGATTTATTAGGTCCAGCTACAGCAGTTGCTAATGAATTAACAAGTATTCCTGCATTTGGAATGGTAGATCAATCTATTTTATTTGCCGAAGAAAAACACATTATAGCTAATTTGAAAAAATTATTTTTAATGGTTGCAGGCGCAATTTTACAGAAATACGGACAAGAAGTGGATAAGCATCAACAATTAATGTTGGCTTGTTCTGATATATTAATTCAGATTTATATGGCAGAATCGGCTATTTTAAGAGCGGAAAAAATTGCTAAAAAAGATGGTGAAGACAAAGCTACTGTTCAAATTGCAATGGCAAAATTAAACTTGTTTTACGCTATTGATATTATCGAAACTGCAGGTAAGCATTCTATCATTTCCTTTGCCGAAGGCGATGAACAACGCATGATGTTAATGGGCTTAAAACGTTTTATTAAATATAATAATATGCCAAATATTATTGCGTTAAGAAATACGATTGCAGATAAAGTCATTGCAGATAATGCTTATGCCTTATAACTTCTAAAAACTTAAGTTGTTTTTAAAACCGTTTTCTATTTATTTAGGAGCGGTTTTATTTTTTTCTTGAATTATTTGAGCTACCGTTTTGTTTTCTATTTTACTTTTTAACCAAGAAAGAATATCTAAATATAAAAAGGCTCTTTTTTCATAAGGGTGATTTTCAAAACGTTTTAATCGAGTATGAATTTTAATGAATTCATTTTTAATGTCTTGTGGATATACATCTTGTAATTTCCGAATAGAAGATAAAAATTCTTTTTGCACTTCTTGTAAATTTTGCATTTTCAATAAATATTTATACGTATCTTTAAATTGACGTTCTAAATCATAATCTAAACCACACTCATAATGTGCAATTAAACTCAACACACGTGAAAAACATTGTAAATCTTCTGATATTCGGGATTTTTTAGATTTTATAATTTCATTTAAATAGGTAATACAAATTTCAAATTCTCCCATGCCAAAATACAAACACGCAATTTTATAATGAAAAATTGCAATATGATGTTGGTCTAGATGTACATGAAATTTTTTTATTTTTTTATTAATAATTTCAACTAAATACACGCCTTCTTCGAATGTACCTTCTAAATAATGAAGATGTAATTTGTTAGAATAATAATACTGAAAAATTAATACTTCGGTATTATTATTTATAGGTATTTGACCTTTCTTTATCTCTTGTTCAAATTGATTTAATTCGTCTTTAAATTTGTTTCTCTTATTTAAAAAATAAAGTACTTCTAATAAATAATTTCTTCCTTTTAAATAAAAAACTGGATGCAAAGTTAATGTATGAGGCGACACTTTAAACAAATCTACCCATTTATTGGCATACTTAAAACTTTGTAAAAAATTTTGTGTTAAAAAACTACGCCATAAATGCGATTGATACAACCATAATTTCTCTCGAAAACCTAAATCACCAAACACGTAATTAGGTAATCTATCCTCAAAATAAGTATTTACCTGTGCGAGTTCTATATCACTTTTCACATACCCTTTTTGTAATAAAATACTATATAACTGTAAGGATAAATTAGATAGTTTACTAGTAATTACATTTAACTGGCTTAATTCTTTTGCTTGAATTGTTAGCGCATCTGCTCTTGTATCAATACTATGGGTAATATACTGACTTTCAATTACTTTTTCTAATTCTACAATTTCATATGCAATGTTTTTTTCTTCATTATCAATCGCCATTTTCTTGGCTTTATCTAACATTTTTAAACTTTGTTTATACAAGCCTTTTTGATATAAAACTGTTGCGAAATCTAGTAATTCTCTAATTTGAATTCGTCTATTTTTATACGAAGGATTTAAACGTAAACTGGTTAATATTTGTTTGTATAAATGTGCTTTAAGATTGGATAATTGTTGTTTCGTAACAATACCCTTTTTAATTATTAATTGCTCATTATATGTTTTTTGTTTATCTAAAAATTTAAATAAAGATAAAAATTTTGCATCAACATTGCCCGCTAAGCGACCTACGTATAAATTGAATTGCCGTTTTTCGGATTTAGACAATGATTTAATCAACACAAAAAGTGCGTCATTTTGCTGGTTGACCAATGTAGTATTGTTCTGCATATTTAATTGTTAATCATCTAATTACGTCACATATAGTTGTATTAAACATTGTAATAAACAAATTTCATCAAACTTACTATGAAAAGTAAATATATACATTTGTTTTGAATAGAATTAAATATTCATAAAGATATGCAAGATAATAAAATTCAAATTTTTGATACCACTTTGCGAGATGGCGAACAAGTACCTGGCTGTAAATTAGATACAAAGCAAAAATTAGTTATCGCCGAACGCTTAGATATTTTAGGAGTAGATGTTATTGAAGCTGGTTTTCCTGTTTCAAGTCCAGGAGATTTTACATCGGTACAAGAAATTTCTAAAGTGGTGAAAAATGCAATTGTATGTGGTTTGACAAGAGCTGTAAAAAAGGATATTGATGCAGCTGCTGAGTCTTTAAAATATGCTGTTAGATCAAGAATTCATACTGGTATTGGCACAAGTGATTCACATATTAAATATAAATTTAACTCTTCACAAGGTGAAGTTATTAAAAGAGCTAAAGAAGCCGTTTTATACGCAAAAAACTATGTAGATGATGTAGAGTTTTATGCCGAAGATGCTGGAAGAACTGATAATGTGTTTTTAGCCAAGGTTTGTGAAGAAGTCATTAAATCTGGCGCAACAGTGTTAAATATTCCAGACACAACGGGTTATTGTTTACCAGATGAATATGGTGCAAAAATAAAATACCTTAAAGAAAATGTAAAAGGAATTGAGAACGTAATAATATCATGTCATTGTCATAATGATTTAGGTTTGGCAACAGCCAATTCTATTTCTGGAGTCATAAATGGTGCACGTCAAATAGAATGTACAATTAATGGTATTGGTGAACGCGCAGGCAATACAGCTTTAGAAGAAGTTGTTATGATATTAAAACAACATCCATACTTAAATTTACATACCGATATTAACACAAGGCTATTATACGATACCAGTCAAATGGTTAGAAATAAAATGGGCATGTTTGTACAACCAAACAAAGCAATAGTTGGTGAAAATGCTTTTGCACATAGCTCAGGAATCCACCAAGATGGTATGATTAAAAATCGAAATACTTATGAAATAATAAACCCTGAAGATGTTGGAGTAGACAAAAGTAGAATCGTTCTTACTGCAAGAAGCGGTAGAGCAGCGTTAGCATACCGAGCTAAAAATATAGGTTATGAATTAACCAAAATTCAATTAGACGCAGCCTATATTACATTTTTAGAATTTGCCGATAAACAAAAAGAAGTTGTTAATGATGATATTCATTTAATTATGAAACAAATCAATAAAATTTCAAAAATAGTTATTGCATAATGAAGAAAACCTTATTTGATAAAGTTTGGGATGCGCATATTGTAGATACCGTTAAAGATGGTCCTGATGTTTTATATATTGATAAACATTTAATTCACGAAGTTACTAGCCCGCAAGCATTCAACGAATTAAAAGAACGAGATATTCCTATTGCAAGACCCGATAAAATTGTTGCAACTGCAGATCATAATACACCAACCGAAAATCAACATTTACCGATAAAGGATGCATTGTCGCGAAATCAATTGGAACAATTAACCAAAAATTGTAAAGAAAATAACATTCCTCTTTTTGGATTGGGGCATCCATACAATGGTATAATTCATGTAATAGCTCCAGAATTAGGTTTTACACAGCCAGGAATGACAATGGTTTGTGGCGATAGTCATACCTCTACACACGGCGCATTTGGAAGTATTGCTTTTGGAATTGGTACAAGCCAAGTAGCACAAGTTTTTGCAAGTCAATGTTTGTTAATGCAAAAACCAAAAAAACTACGTGTAAATGTAACAGGAAAACTACAAAAAAATGTATTGCCAAAAGATGTAATTCTATACATCATTGCTAAATTAGGAACCAATTCTGGCACAGGATATTTTTGTGAATATGCAGGAAATGTATTTGAAGAAATGAGTATGGAAGGTAGAATGACCGTTTGTAATATGAGTATAGAAATGGGTGCACGTGGCGGTATGATTGCACCAGACCAAACAACTTTTGACTATGTGAAAGGTAGAGAATTTACTCCAAAAGGAAGTGACTTTAATGAAAAAGCAGCCTATTGGAAAACATTAAAAACCGATGATGATGCAGTATTTGATAAAGAACATTCTTTCGATGCAGCAGATATTGAACCAATGTTAACTTATGGAACAAACCCAGGAATGGGCATTAAAATATCCGAAAATATACCAACAAATAATGATGCTTCTTTCGAAAAATCATTAAAATATATGAACTTTAAAAAAGGAGAAAGTTTATTAAATAAACCCATAAATTATGTGTTTATTGGTAGTTGTACCAATTCAAGAATTGAAGATTTTAGAATTGCTGCCAACTATGTAAAAGGAAAACAAAAAGCCAAAAATGTCAATGCTTGGTTGGTTCCAGGCTCACAATTAGTAGCAAAACAACTTAAAGAAGAAGGCTTGGATACCATTTTTTCAAATGCAGGTTTCAAATTACGTCAACCTGGTTGTTCAGCTTGTTTAGCAATGAATGATGATAAAATTCCTGAAGGTGAATATTGCGTATCTACATCCAATCGAAATTTTGAAGGAAGACAAGGGCAAGGAGCAAGAACTATTTTAGCAAGTCCATTAATGGCTATCGCTGCTGCAATTGAAGGGAAAATAATAGATATAACAAGGTATAATTAATATGAACAAATTCACAACATTAACAAGTACTGCCATACCTATTACTACTGAAAATATAGATACAGATCAAATCATTCCTGCTCGTTTTTTAAAAGCGACAGATAAAAAAGGTTTCGGAAACAATTTATTTAGAGATTGGCGTTTTGAAAAAGAGGATACAAAAAACACAAATTTTGTGCTTAATAATCCTATTTACAAAGGTAGTATTTTAGTAGCTGGAGATAATTTTGGCTGTGGCTCAAGTAGAGAACACGCCGCTTGGGCAATTGCCGATTATGGTTTCAAAGTAATTATTAGTAGTTTTTTTGCCGATATTTTTAAAGGCAATGCTTTAAATAATGGTTTGCTACCAGTTCAAGTTAGTAACGATTTTTTAAAAAAATTAATGAGTGAGGTCTTAGAAAATCCGAATTCAGAAATTAAAATCAATCTTGAAACCCAAGTTTTAATCAGTAAAATAGGCAATTTCAAGTTTGAAATTGATTCTTATAAAAAGATTTGTTTAATAAATGGTTATGATGATATTGATTTTTTAATGAGTAAAAAAGACGTGATTTTAGCATTTGAAAGTGAATTGTAATGAATATTTGCGTTAACGATTGCAGTGGCATCCTTTTTTATCTTAAAAATAATAAAAAAGAAAAAAAGATATAACGAAAAGCGTGACTCTTGTGGTAACGCTCATAAAAAAAAAGAAAATGAAATTTAATATTGCAGTAATTCCAGGAGACGGAATTGGACCAGAAGTTATTGAACAAGCAAAAAAAGCATTAAAAGCAGTTGCCGACACCTACGACCATATTTTTATTTTTAAAGAAGGTTTAATGGGAGCTTGTGCTATTGATAAAACTGGAAACCCTTTACCTGATGAGACAATAATACTTTGTAAAAAATCGGATGCAATCTTGTTTGGTGCTATTGGAGATCCGAAATACGATAATGATCCAACTGCTAAAATAAGACCAGAACAAGGTTTATTAAAATTAAGAAAAACACTTGGTTTATTTTGTAATGTTCGTCCTGTAAAAGCATATGATAAATTGATTAAAAATTCTCCCTTAAAAAAGCATATAATCAAAAATACTGATATAGTCATTTATAGAGAATTAACTGGAGGAATTTACTTTGGAGTTAAAGAATTAAGTAAAGATGGTAAAGTAGCATTTGATGGTTGCTCCTATTCCGTAGAAGAAATTGAACGTATTGCACACCTTGCTTTTAAGTCCGCACAATCTCGCAAAAAAAAACTGACCTTAGTTGACAAAGCTAATGTGTTAGAAACATCCCGTTTATGGAGAAAAACAGTTACAGAATTAGCAAGTCAATATCCAACAGTTACTCTAGAATATTTGTTTGTTGATAATGCTGCAATGCAACTTATATTAAACCCAAAACAATTTGATGTTATTCTAACCGAAAATTTATTTGGCGATATTATTTCGGATGAAGCAAGTGTTATTTGTGGCTCAATTGGTTTATTAGCATCGGCATCCGTTGGAAAAGAAAATGCTTTATTCGAGCCTATTAATGGTTCTTTTCCACAAGCAAAAGATAAAAATATTGCAAACCCTTTAGCTTCTATTTTATCTGCAGCAATGCTATTAGAACATTTAGGTTTATACCAAGAAGCCCAAGCAATTGAAGAAGCAGTTGAAAAATCATTAGAATTAAACATCACAACCCAAGATATTAATTTAGACAATCCATTCTCTACAAGTAAAGTTGGCGATTTTATTGCTGATTTTATTGAAAATCAAGAAGATAGTAATCTCAATTTCAAGAATATTCATTTAGGTCAAAGCACAATTATTTAAGCATTTAGTATCAAGTAAAAAAATAATATACTTTAAAATAAATATGCAATGGCATTAAATAAATATAGTAAAATCGTAACTCAAGACGATTCTCAACCTGCAGCGCAAGCAATGCTACACGCTATAGGTTTAACAACCGAGGACTTAAAAAAACCGTTTATTGGTATTGCAAGTACTGGTTACGAAGGTAATCCGTGTAATATGCACTTAAACGATTTAGCAAAATTAGTTAAAAAAGGAACTTCTAAAAAAGATTTAATTGGGCTAATATTTAATACAATTGGCGTTAGTGATGGTATTTCTATGGGAACTCCAGGTATGCGTTTTTCATTACCATCGCGTGATGTAATTGCAGATTCGATAGAAACCGTTGTGCAAGCAATGAGTTACGATGGATTAATTACCGTTGTAGGCTGCGATAAAAATATGCCAGGCGCATTAATGGCTATGATTCGATTAAATCGTCCCGCTATTTTAGTCTATGGTGGCACAATTGCATCTGGCTGTCATAATGATAAAAAATTAGATATTGTTTCTGCTTTTGAAGCTTGGGGAGAAAAAGTAGCAGGAAAAATGAGTAAGGAAGAATACCAAAATATTATTGAAAAAGCGTGTCCTGGTGCTGGAGCTTGTGGCGGAATGTACACGGCAAACACAATGGCTTCGGCTATTGAAGCTTTGGGGATGGCGTTGCCTTATAATTCTTCAAATCCTGCATTGAGTGATGCCAAGAAAATTGAATCTGAAACCGCAGGCGAAGCTATGCGATTATTGATTGAAAAAGATATTAAACCATTAGATATTATTACTAAAAAATCATTAGAAAACGCGATTAGATTAGTAACTATTTTGGGTGGTTCAACCAATGCTGTACTTCATTTTTTAGCAATTGCAAGAGCCGCAGATATTTCGTTTACTTTAGATGATTTTCAAAAAATAAGTGACGAAACACCTTTTCTTGCCAATTTAAAACCATCTGGTGAATACCTTATGGAAAATATTCACGCCATTGGTGGAATTCCAACTGTTTTGAAATACCTATTAGATAAAGGTATGTTGCACGGAGATTGTTTAACCGTTACTGGAAAAACTTTAGCCGAAAATTTAAAAAATGCAAGAAATCTAGACCCCAATCAAGATGTAATTCAACCTATTGAAAATCCAATAAAGGCAACGGGACATTTAAGAATGTTGTATGGGAATTTAGCCAAAGATGGCTCTGTTGCTAAAATTACTGGAAAAGAAGGTTTGATTTTTAAAGGAAAAGCCAAAGTTTTTAATGGTGAATATGCTGCTAATGATGGTATTAGAGATGGATTAGTATCTAAAGGTGATGTTATAGTGATTCGATATGAAGGTCCAAAAGGTGGTCCTGGAATGCCAGAAATGCTCAAGCCAACTGCTGCAATTATGGGTGCAGGTTTAGGAAAAGATGTTGCTTTAATAACCGATGGAAGATTCTCTGGTGGTACACATGGTTTTGTTGTTGGACATATAGCTCCAGAAGCACAAGATGGCGGCGCAATTGCCTTAGTGAATAATGGTGATAGAATTACAATTGATGCAGAAATCAATACGATTACTTTACACGTATCCGAAGAAGAATTAATAAAACGCAAAGAAAAATGGATACAACCAGCCTTAAAATTTAACAAAGGCGTTCTTTATAAATATGCAAAAACAGTTTCATCAGCATCGAAAGGATGTGTAACCGATGAATTTTAAAAACAATAACAATGGGAACAAAAAAAACAACACAAATTTCGGGTTCTGAAGCTGTAGTGAAATCACTTTTAGCCGAAGGTGTAGATTTAATTTATGGGTATCCAGGTGGCGCAATTATGCCAGTATATGATGAATTGTATAAATACGAAGATCAGTTACATCACGTTTTAACGCGCCATGAACAAGGAGCTACACATGCCGCTCAAGGATATGCAAGAGTAACAGGAAAAGTTGGCGTGGCAATTGCCACTTCGGGACCTGGAGCAACAAATTTAATTACAGGTATTGCAGATGCTCAAATAGATTCAACGCCAATAGTTTGTATTACAGGTCAAGTAGCATCTCATTTATTGGGTTCTGATGCTTTTCAAGAAACCGATATAATTGGTATTTCAACACCTGTTACCAAATGGAATTATCAAATTACAAAAGCTTCTGAAATACCAAGTGTTATGGCAAAAGCATTTTATATTGCAAAATCGGGTCGTCCTGGTCCAGTTTTAATTGATATTACTAAAGATGCTCAAATAGAACTATTCGATTTTTCATACGAAAAATGTACTTCAATAAGAAGTTATAAGGCAGTTCCTGATATCAATTTAAGTAAAATTAAAGACGCTGCAACGTTGATTAACAATGCGAAAAAACCACTTATTATTTGTGGTCAAGGCGTTATTTTAGGCAATGCAGAAACCGAATTGATATCGCTTATGGAGAAAGCAAATATACCAACATCTTGGACAATTCTGGGACTGTCTGCAATACCAACAGAACATTCACTTAATGTTGGTATGGTTGGCATGCACGGTAATTATGCGCCCAATGTGTTAACCAACCAATGTGACGTATTAATTGCAATAGGTATGCGATTTGACGATCGCGTTACTGGTGATTTAAAAAGATATGCCAAACAAGCTAAAATCATTCATTTTGATATAGATCCAGCTGAGATTGATAAAAACGTAAAAACGGATGTAGCTGTTCTAGGAGATGCCAAAGAAACTCTAACGCAAATTTCACCGCTAATAAATAAAAATAAGCATACTAGTTGGTTACAAAAATTTAAAGATTTATTAAAAATAGAATCCGATGCTGTGATAAATTCCGATTTACATCCAACAAAGGAAGGTTTAACAATGGGTGAAGTTATTCATCAGATTAATAAAAAAACGAAAGGCGAAGCAATTATAGTTTCCGATGTTGGTCAACACCAAATGATTACATGCAGGTATTCTCATTTCAAACATTCTAAGAGTAGTGTTACTTCTGGTGGATTGGGCACAATGGGCTTCGCCTTACCAGCAGCACTAGGTGCGAAAATGGGAAAACCCGATAGAGAAGTTATTGCGGTTATGGGTGATGGCGGTTTGCAAATGAATATTCAAGAAATGGGAACCGTTTTTCAAACTCAAGTCGCTGTAAAAATGGTGGTTTTAAATAATGAATTTTTAGGCATGGTTCGCCAGTGGCAAGAATTGTTTTTTGATAGAAGATACGCTTCAACAACCATGGTAAATCCAGATTTTATCACCATTGCAAAAGGCTATCATTTTAAAACAAAATTAGTAACCAAAAGAGAAGAATTAGCTAGTGCTGTTGCCGATATGGTAGCATCAAAAGAATCGTATTTTTTAGAAGTACGTGTTGCAAAAGAAGATAACGTTTTTCCAATGATTCCAACAGGAGCATCGGTTTCAGAAATAAGACTTAAATAATTATGGAAAATAAACAAACCTATACAGTTTCTATTTATACCGAAAACACGGTTGGATTATTAAATAGAATATCCGCAATTTTTCAACGTAGAAAAATTAACATTGAAAGCTTTAATAGTTCAAAATCTGAAATTAAAAGTGTCTCTCGAATTACACTTTTGGTGAAAATAACCGAAACACAAATTAAAAAAATAATTGGACAAATTGAAAAGCAAGTAGATGTTATCAAAGCATATTACCATACGGATGATGAAATAATTTATCAGGAATCGTGCTTATTTAAATTAAATTCGGAATTATTGACCGATAACGATGAAATTCAGGCAATTATTAACGACAGTAAAACTCAAATTATCAATATAAATAAAGAATTTTTTGTATTGGAAAAATCTGGAAACAGAGATGAAATAGAAGAATTATATCACGTTTTGGAAAAATACGGGATAATGCAATTTGTGCGTTCAGGACGCATTGCAATTACCAAAGACCAATTAAAAATATCAACGATAATATCCTCATATAAAAAATAAAAAAAATGGCAACAAATTATTTTAACACACTATCATTAGCAGGTAAATTAAATCAATTAGGTAAATGTAAACTAATGGAGCCTTCGGAATTTGAAGAAGGAGTAGCGGTTTTGAAAGGAAAAAAAATTGTTATTGTTGGCTGTGGCGCGCAAGGTCTTAACCAAGGCTTAAATATGAGAGATTCTGGTTTAGATATTTCTTATACTTTAAGGCAAGCGGCAATTTCAGAAAAAAGAGCTTCCTTTTTAAATGCTACTGAAAATAACTTCAACGTTGGTACATATGAAGAGTTAATTTCTACAGCTGATTTAGTGCTCAATTTAACACCAGATAAACAACATGCAAACGTTGTAGAAACTATAATGCCTTTAATGAAGAAAGGAGCTACATTGTCGTATTCTCACGGGTTTAATATTGTTGAAGAGGGCACTAAAATTAGAGAGGATATAACCGTTATAATGGTAGCGCCAAAATGCCCTGGAACTGAGGTGAGAGAAGAATATTTAAGAGGTTTTGGTGTGCCAACTTTAATTGCAGTACATCCCGAAAATGATCCTGAAAATAAAGGTTGGGAGCAAGCAAAGGCTTACGCAGTTGCAACTGGTGGAGATAGGGCTGGCGTGCTTGAATCTTCTTTTGCTGCCGAAGTAAAATCGGATTTAATGGGTGAACAAACCATACTTTGTGGCGTTTTGCAAACAGCTTCTATTCTATGTTTTGATAAAATGGTAGATGAAAAAATAGACGCTTCCTATGCTGCAAGATTAATTCAATTTGGTTGGGAAACAATTACGGAAGCCCTTAAACATGGTGGAATTACAAATATGATGAATCGTCTATCCAATCCAGATAAAATTTTAGCACATAATTTATCCGAAGAATTAAAAGAGATTTTAACACCATTGTTTAAAAAACATATGGACGATATTATGTCTGGTCATTTTTCAAAAACAATGATGGAAGATTGGGCAAATGATGATGTAAATCTATTAAAATGGCGAGCTAAAACTGGAGAAACTGCATTTGAAAAAACGCAAGCTTCTACAAACAAAATATCGGAACAAGAGTATTTTGATCACGGTATTTTAATGATTTCTTTTGTTAAAGCTGGTGTTGAATTGGCTTATGAAAGTATGGTAGAATCTGGTATAAAAGAAGAATCCGCTTATTATGAATCATTACATGAATTACCTTTAATTGCCAATACCGTAGCTCGAAAAAAATTATTTGAAATGAATAGAATTATTTCAGATACTGCTGAATATGGTTGTTACTTATTTGATCATGCGTGCAAGCCGTTAATTACCAATTTTGTAAAAAAGCAACCTTTGTCGGTTATTGGTAAAGCTAATTCGACTTCTAGTCAAGTAGATAACCATGAGTTGATTTTAGTAAATGAAGCAATTCAGAATCATCCTATAGAAAAGATTGGTAAATCGTTACGTAATTCTATGACAGCAATGAAATCTTTACACGTTGGTAAAGAAAGAGCATGTGAAACCTTTCATTAAATAAAATGCATTCAAAAAATAAGAATTGTTTGTCACTTGCTTTAATAGAAGAAGCGCAAATAAATATAAAAGAGGTTGTTGAAACAACACCTTTACAATATATTAAAAGTTTTTCTGAGCTTTATAAAGCAAATATCTATTTTAAAAGAGAAGATTTACAAGTTGTAAGGTCTTATAAAATAAGAGGTGCATTCAATAAAATTAAAAAATTAAAACCAACCGAATTAAAAAATGGTATTGTCTGTGCAAGTGCAGGAAATCACGCGCAAGGTGTTGCTTTAGCTTGTTGTTTGTTAAAAGTACAAGGTGTTGTTTTTATGCCAATAACAACACCACAACAAAAAATAACGCAAGTAAGAATGTTTGGTTCTACTTTTATTGAAATTAAATTAATTGGCGATACATTTGATGAAAGCTATCTTGCATCTTTAGACTATTGTAATGAAAAAAATAGCACTTTTGTACATCCTTTTAATGATTTAGATGTTATTGCAGGTCAAGGAACTGTTGGTCTTGAAATTTTACAGCAAATAGATTCTACTATTGATTATTTATTTTTACCTGTTGGCGGAGGCGGATTAGCTTCTGGGCTTGGTAGTGTTTTTAAAACGAAGAGTCCAAGTACCAAATTAATTGGTGTTGAACCCAAAGGAGCGCCGTCATTGACAACTTCAATTAAAAATGGAAAAAATACAGAACTTACGCATATAGATAAATTTGTGGATGGTGCCGCAGTTAAAAAAATGGGTGATATTACCTATACGTATTGCCAAGATTTATTAGACGAAGTGAATTTAATTGAAGAAGGTTTAATTTTCTCAACAATATTAAAAGTGTATAATGAAAATGCAATGGTCATTGAGTCTGCTGGCGCTATGAGTGTTTCTGCTTTAGAATTGTATAAAGATAAAATTAAAGGAAAAACAATCGTTTGTATAATAAGTGGCGGTAATAATGATATTACACGTATGGAAGAAATGAAAGAAAAATCCCTTTTATACGAAGGGCTAAAACATTATTTTTTAATTAATTTTCCACAACGTGCTGGCGATTTAAAAGAATTTCTGGTTGAAGTATTAGGTGAAAATGATGATATAACCCATTTTGAATATACTAAAAAAAATAGTAGATCTACAAGCACAGCAGTAGTTGGTATTGAGTTAAAAAACAAAACCGATTTTACTATTTTATTGAATAAAATGAAAGAAAAAGGGTTTTATGGCGAGTACTTAAATGATAAGCCTAATTTGTTTCAATTTATTGTATGATAAAAAAATTAACCTAACCAACCTTCGCGATCCAAACTTCTATATTGAATTGCTTCGGTGATATGATGTGATTGAATATCTTTTGAACCTTCTAAATCTGCAATAGTTCGAGACACTTTTAAAATTCTATCATACGCTCTAGCGGATAAATTTAAACGTTCCATAGCTATTTTTAATAAATTTAAGGATTCTTTACTTAGTTTACAATACGTACGGATTTGTTTTACAGTCATTTGCGCATTGTAATGAATGGATTCGCTATCTTTAAAACGTTCCGTTTGCACATCACGACCTTTAGTTACTCGTTTTCTAATTTCGCTACTTGGTTCGCCAAGTCTTACATCGCTAAGCTTTTCAAAAGGTACTGGTTGTACTTCAATATGAATATCAATCCGATCTAATAATGGCCCAGATATTTTTGCCAAATAACGTTGCATTTCTTGTGGTGATGAAGCCAATGGGTTATCAGAATCCACAAAATAACCACTCGGGCTAGGGTTCATACTCGCAACCAACATAAAGCTACTTGGATAAGTAACCGTAAACCTTGCTCTAGAAATTGTAACCTCTCTATCTTCTAATGGTTGTCGCATTACCTCCAAAACGGTTCGTTTAAATTCGGGTAATTCGTCTAAAAATAAAACGCCGTTATGTGACAAAGAAATTTCTCCAGGTTGTGGATATGCGCCGCCACCAACTAGAGCTACATCAGATATGGTATGATGAGGTGCTCGAAAAGGACGCTGACTCATTAAACCAGAATTTGCTTTAATTCTGCCAGTTACAGAATGAATTTTTGTAGTTTCCAAAGCTTCACGTAAAGACATTGGCGGTAAAATAGTAGGTAACCTTTTTGCCAGCATGGTTTTTCCAGAACCTGGTGGACCAATCAAAATAATATTATGTCCGCCAGATGCGGCAATTTCCATGCAACGTTTTATAGATTCTTGTCCTTTTACATCGGCAAAATCAAATTCTGGATGTTCTAAATTATCGTAAAATTCTTTTCTGGTATCAATTATCATTGGTTTTAGCGTAGAATTACCTTCAAAAAAATCAATAACTTCTTTGATGTTTTCTATGGGATAAACATCTAAACCCGTAACTATAGCTGCTTCTTTTGCGTTTTGTGATGGCAAGAAGAAACCTGTAAAACCTTCGTCTTTGGCTTTTATAGCAATAGGTAAAGCTCCTTTTATGGGTTGCAAACTTCCATCGAGCGAAAGTTCGCCCATAATGACAAATTCATCAATTGCAACAGATTTTATTTGATTGGAAGCGGCTAAAATCCCCATAGCAATGGTTAAATCATACGCCGATCCTTCTTTACGCATATCGGCAGGAGCCATATTAATAGTGATTTTTTTTCCTGGTAATTTATAGCCGTTATTTTTTAAAGCAGCCGAAATTCTATACGAACTTTCTTTAATAGCAGAATCAGGTAAACCTACTAAATGATAAGCTATTCCTTTATCGATATTAACCTCAACAGTTATTGTAGTTGCTTCTACTCCAAAAACTGCGGATCCATAAACTTTTGTGAGCATATTTTTTTCTCAAATATAATAAAAAACTAAGTAACTGGCAATTTTCGAATCATTTTAGCTAGTATTCTTGGCATAAACCTTTTTACAAAAACAGCTAGTTTTTCTAATTTACCGCCAATTATAATTTCTTGCTCTTTTCTTGCAATTGCTCGTATCATTTTTTTAGCAAACAGATTTGGTAAAAGTCCTTTTTCTGTACTTTTATCCATGGTGTTTTGTTTAGAGCCATCACCAATTAAAGCGTTTATAGAGACTTCGGTTTGTATAAAACCTGGACAAACCAAGGTAACTGCAATATTGTTTTTATAAACCTCGGCACGTAAACTATCAAAAAAACCATGTAAGGCATGTTTTGATGCTGCATAAGAAGAACGCAAAGGCGTTCCTATTTTACCAACAACACTGGTTACTACCACAAAATGCCCTTCGTTTTTTGCAGCGAAATAAGGCAATAATGCCTTGGTTAAAGCTATTGTACCAAAATAATTGGTGTTAAAAATACGCTCGTCAACCTGAATTTCTGTATCTATAGCTAAGGATCGTTGACTTATGCCACCATTATTTACCAATATATCTATTTCTCCAAATAATGAAATTGCGGTTTGCACTGTTTTATCTATAAAAGTATAATTATCTAGATCTAATTTTAGCACTTTTACATTTTCTGAATTTTCACATTGCGCTTTTACTTCTTGTAATTTATCTATATTTCTAGAAGAAATGATAATATTTGCTTCTAATTTAGAAAACTCTAACGCTAATGCTTTTCCAATACCTGATGAAGCGCCAGTTATCCAAATGGTCTTGCTTTTAAAATTCATCTTACTTAATTATTCGTTATTTAATTCGTCTTTGTATCCTTGAATTTTTAGTTGTTCTTCTTCTTTTAAAATTGGATATTTAATATCTGTATATTTAACTAATGTTTCTACTATGGTTTTTGCTACTAACCATCTTGCCGTAGGTTTATCATCCGCAGGAATTACATACCAAGGCGCTTCTTTTTTAGATGTTCTATTTAATAAATCTTCGTAACAGAACATATATTTATCCCATAATTTTCGTTCTTTTAAATCGCCAGAAGAGAATTTCCAGTTTTTTTCTGGAATATCTAATCTTCGTAAAAGTCTATTTTTTTGTTCTTCTTTAGATAGATTTAAAAAAAATTTTAAAATTATTGTTCCATTAGAAACAATATGTTTTTCAAAGTTATTGATTGCCTCCATTCTTTGTTCGTAAAAAGTAGCATCTAAATCTTCTTCACTTTTAACAGTTGGAATATTTTCACCAAAAACATAGCCTTTATGAACTCTTGTTACCAAAACGTTTTCGTAATGTGTTCTATTAAAAACACCTATTTTACCACGTTCTGGCAAGGCAATATAATGTCGCCATAAATAGTCGTGTTTTAGTTCTGTCTCGGTTGGCACTTTAAAACTATGTACTACAACACCATTAGCATTAATATTTTTAAAAACCTCACGAATTAAACTGTCTTTGCCTGAAGTATCCATTCCTTGCAAGCAAATGAGCATACTATATTTGCCATGTGCATACATTTTATCTTGCAGTTTACTTAATTGTTTTCTTGTTTCTTTTAATGCTTTTTTAGCATCTTTTATAACTTCTTTAGTAGCGTAATCTTCTAAAATTATTGCTTTGGTTACTTTGTAATCTTCCATAATTTATAAAATTAAAAAGGTTTCACATTTTGTGAAACCTTTTGTGAAAAATCTAATTTATTTTGTTGCGAATAACTTAATATCTTGTTCCGAAACTTCGGATTCTCCCAAAATAATTAAACGTTCTATAACATTTCTTAATTCTCTAATATTTCCTGTCCAATCGTAACTTTGTAAAAGTTTTATTGCTTTAGCCGAAAATGTTTTAACCGCTGTGCCTTGTTCACTGGCTATTTTTTTTGCAAAATGTGTAATTAATAAAGGGATATCATCTCTTCTATCGTTTAAAGATGGCACTTTAATTAAAATAACTGCTAATCTGTGGTATAAATCTTCT
>CAZOQL010000010.1:0-33539 GCA_964582005.1 uncultured Flavobacteriaceae bacterium
AATGAATAAATTATTGTTTAACCAAAAGTTGCATTTGTAACTTGAATCTTGCAAATTTAAAACTTAACTTTTTTTTGAAGTGTTAAGCACTTGTACTACTACTATTTTGCAAATTCTTAATATTTGTAAAACTCTCCCGTTATGCGTTTAATTAAGTAGCAATTCAGCCTTTTTTATTTTTACAAATCAATATTAAATCACTGATTTTAACCAGTTTACTTTGTTTAATTGGTGCATAACAAATAAATAAACGATCGTTTCAATGTCGTTGTATATATTTTAAGGCGAAGTTAGGCTAAATTATTGACAAAGTCAAGTAACTCTTTGCTTAAAAACACAAAAACCAAGGTTGAGATTTTATTTGTCTTATTTATTCCTTTTCCATATTTTCTGTTTTTGTTTTTTATTATCTTTGCAAACTTAAACACCAATAATAATGAACAAATTTGTAGAGGAATTAAAATGGAGAGGCATGTTGCACGACATTATGCCAGGAACCGAAGAGCAATTGGCCAAAGAATTAACGGCTGCCTATATTGGTTTTGATCCAACGGCAGACTCCTTACATATTGGTAGTTTGGTACAGATTATATTATTGATGCATTTTCAAAAACATGGGCATAAACCTATTGCTTTAATTGGTGGTGCAACTGGTATGATTGGTGATCCTTCAGGAAAATCGGCTGAAAGAAATTTATTGAATGAAGAAACGCTTTCTAAAAATATAGCTGGCGTTAAAGCACAGTTAGAACGATTTTTAGATTTTTCATCGGATAATAAAACGGCAGCAGAATTGGTAAATAATTACGACTGGATGAAAAATTTATCCTTTTTAGATTTTGCTCGTGATGTAGGCAAACACATTACTGTTAACTATATGATGTCTAAAGAATCAGTTAAAAAACGATTAAGCGTGGAATCTAAAGAAGGCATGAGTTTTACCGAGTTTACCTATCAACTAGTACAAGGTTATGATTTTTTACATTTGTATAAAGAAAAAAATTGTATGTTACAAATTGGTGGTTCCGATCAATGGGGAAACATCACTACAGGAACCGAATTGGTTCGTAGAATTGCCAAAGGTAAAGTATATGCATTAACTTGTCCATTAATTACCAAAGCCGATGGCACTAAATTTGGTAAAACCGAAGGTGGCAATATTTGGTTAGATTCTAAAAGAACTTCGCCCTATAAATTTTACCAATATTGGTTTAATTCTAGCGATGCTGATGCAGAAAAATACATTAAGATATTTACTTTTTTAGATAAAAAAACTATTAAAAATTTAATTGCCGAACATAAAGAAACTCCTCATTTACGTTTATTACAAAAAACAATTGGCGAAGAGGTTACTATAATGACACACGGAAAAGAGGCTTACGAAAATGCCTTACAAGCATCTAGTATTCTATTTGGTAAAGCAACAGCATCGGCTTTAAAAGACTTAGATGAACAAACTTTTTTAGACGTTTTTGAAGGCGTTCCGCAAGCCGAAGTTTCTAAAGCAGATTTAGAAAATGGTTTAGATATTATTACAGCTTTAAATGAAAAATCAGGTTTTTTAAAATCGAACGGTGAAGCACGTAGAGCTTTAAAAGAAAATTCTATTTCGGTAAATAAAGAAAAAATACAAGGAGAAGAAACACAACTTTCTAAAAACGATTTAATTGCAGATAAATATATCTTATTACAACGTGGTAAGAAAAATTATTTTTTACTAAAAATTATCTAAGTATTTTTAATAAATTGAAGTAAAACCACTATTAATTCTTCTTTATTTTCAATATGACTCATATGTCCGTTAGGAAATTCAATCACTTTTGTGTTGGTATTTTCTACTTCTTTTAGTAAACTTTTATAAGCCAATAAAGGGTCTTTTTTACCTATAATAAATAGTTTTTTAAACGAATTGTTATGTAAAATAACATTTCTGTTTTCTCTTATTTTCATTCCTTCTAAGGAGGCAATAACACCTTGTGTTGAAGTTAATAAAGCTTGTTCTTTTACTTGATTTATTTCTTTTGTATAGTTTAATTTACTTTCCGAAGTAAATAAATTTGGAATTGCCATTTTTATAAAAGTACTTGCATTTTTTTTAACCATTTTAATTGCTCTATCTCTATTAATTTTCTTTTCTGGAGTATCTGCTAAAGTGGTAGAATTCATAAGGCATAAACCTTTTAAATTCGTTGGAAACAACTCCGAAAAAGCTAATGCAATATAACCACCAAGCGAGTGACCAATTAAACTGTATTTTCGTAAACGTAAATGAGTTAAAAGTGCTTTTACCATTTGTGCTTGCGTTTCCATTGTGTGCACATAACTCAAATTATCCGTTTTTCCGTGACCTAATAAATCTATGGTAATGATTCTTTTTTTTTGAGCCAAAATTGGTGTAATTTCTTGCCACATTGTTTGATTTTCTAAAAAGCCATGTAGCAAAACAATGGCATTTCCTTTACCAAAATCGGTAAAGGAAATGTTTGTGTTTTTATACTGAAATGTTTTTTCTTGCAAAATTTTAGTTGCTCATCAAAGCCTCAATTTCTTCCACTGTAATAGGAATATTTGCCATCAAATTAAAAGGCTCACCAGTTTCTTGAATTACATAATCATCTTCAATACGAATACCTAAATTTTCATCTGGAATATAAATACCTGGTTCTACGGTGAAAACCATTCCTGCTTGCATTGGTTCGGTTAAAATACCATAATCGTGTGTGTCTAACCCCATATGATGTGAGGTTCCGTGCATAAAGTATTTTTTATATGCAGGCCAATCTGGATCTTCGTTTTTAATATCTTCTTGAGTGATTAATCCTAAATTAATCAATTCTTGCGTCATTAACTTACCAACTTCTATATGATAATCTGCCCAAATTGTTCCAGGAACTAATAGTTTTGCAGCTGTAGTTTTTACTCTTAATACTGCATTGTAAACATCCGCTTGACGGTTGGTAAACTTACCAGAAACTGGTACACAGCGAGTCATATCGCTTGCATAATTGGCATAACTTGCACCAACATCCATCAAAATAATTTCGCCCTCCTTACAAACTTGGTTATTTTCAATATAATGCAAAACACACGCATTATAGCCACTTGCTATAATTGGCGTATAAGCAAACCCGTTTGCTCTATTACGGATAAACTCGTGAATAAACTCCGCTTCTATTTCATATTCCGTTACTTCTGGTTTTACAAAACTTAATATTCTTCGAAATCCTTTTTCAGTAATAGTACAAGCTTGTTGGATTAACGCTATTTCTTCAGATTCTTTTATAGAGCGTAATCGCTGTAAAATAGGTTGACTTCTAAGGTAAGTATGTGCAGGAAAATTTGCTTTTAATTTTTTAATAAAACGCGCTTCTCTTGTTTCGGTTTCTACGTTGGCGCGATAATGTTCGTTAGTATTAATATATACATTTTCGGTTTGTGTCATTATTTCGGCTAAAACCTTATCCAATTCATCTAACCAAAAAACCGATTGTATTCCTGATGTTTCAAAAGCAGATTCCGCATCTAATTTTTTACCTTCCCAAACCGCAATATGCTCATTGGTTTCTTTTAAAAACAACATTTCTTTATGTTCCTTTTTTGGCGCATCTGGAAAAATCACCAAAATACTTTCTTCTTGATCTACACCTGATAAATAAAATATATCACGATGTTGCGCAAATGGCAAAGTACTATCTGCACTTACTGGATAAATATCATTAGAATTAAATATGGCTAACGAATTGGATTTCATTTTAACTACAAATTTTTTTCTGTTTTTAATGAATAATTTGTTATCTATTGGTAAATATTTCATAATAAATGTGATTTAAAAACAAAGTTATGCAATTGTATCTAAACCAATTCTATTATATTCGAAAAATATAATTATGAGGAAAATTATTTTAGTATTCGCATTTATTGCTTTGTCGTGTTCCGATAAAAAAGAAACCGTAAAAATTGTTGAAACTTATTGTGGGCAATGTCAATTTGGACTAACCAGTCAAAAAGGTTGTGATTTAGTCGTGAAAATTACTGACCATGGCGATGCACATAATAACGCAGATGGCTTTTGCGAAGTTATTCGCAAAGCAAAAGTTACTGGTGAAATTAAAAATAATCGATTTATTGCAAAAAAATTTGAAATTGTAAAGTAATTATATAAAGTCGTTTTTAGACATTACGTGATATCTTGGATCATCAATACTTTCTTCAATAGCATTTAATAATTTTGGAGAAGCTTTTATCATAATGTCTTTACAATCTTCGGATAAATGTTTTAATTTAAGTTGTTTTCCCGCTTTTTCATAACGTTCAATTAAGTTAAATAAGGCTTCAATTGCCGAATGGTCGGAAACTTTAGATTCTAAAAAGTCGATTTCTACTTTTTCAGGATCATTTTTTACATCAAATTTATTATTAAATGCTTGAATGCTTCCAAAGAAAAGTGGTCCGTAAATATCATATACTTTGGTGCCATCTTCCTTAAAACGCTTTCGTGCTCTAATTCGTTTAGCGTTTTCCCAAGCAAATACTAAAGCAGACATAATAATACCAACAATTACCGCAACTGCTAAATCTGCAAAAACAGTAACTAATGAAACGGTTATTAAAACTAAGGCATCTGGCAAAGGGATTTTACCTAAAATACGAAAACTAGACCAAGCAAAAGTCCCTATTACTACCATAAACATTACGCCTACTAAGGCAGCAATTGGTACTTGCTCTATTAAACCTGATGCGAATAAAATAAATATTAATAATAACAATGCTGCGGTTATACCTGATAGTCGGTTTCGTCCACCACCTTTTATGTTAATTATAGATTGTCCAATCATTGCACAACCACCCATTCCACCAAAAAAACCTGTAACAATATTTGCGCCTCCTTGTGCTAAACATTCTCGGTTAGAATTACCTCGCGTTTCGGTCAATTCATCAATTAAATTTAAGGTCATTAAAGATTCTATTAAACCTATTGCAGCTAATATAAAGGCATATGGAGCAATAAATGTAATAGTTTCCCATGTAAATGGTACTTTATTAAAAATGTCCCATTGAAATTGTGGCAAACCACCTTTTAAACCTTCGCCTCCACCATCTTTTATGAAACTTCCAACGGTAGCAACATCAAAATTACCATAAATAGCAATTAAGGAAACCGCTAAAATAGCCACTAAAGCTTCTGGTATTTTTTTACTTAATTTAGGCAAACCAAACATTAAACCCATGGTTAAAGCAACCAAACCAATCATTAAAAAGAGTTTATCGCCTTGCATCCAAACTTTTTCTCCACCAACGAGTTCTTTAAACATTCCTAATTGGGATAAGAAAATCACAATGGCCAATCCGTTTACAAATCCCATCATTACTGGATGTGGAATTAAGCGAACAAATTTTCCTAGTTTTAAAACGCCTGCCAACATTTGAATAATTCCCATTAGAATTACAGTAGCAAATAAGTAGTATAAGCCTAAATTTTCTGCTTCGGTTCCCATAGCATTTCCTCTTGCTACCAAAGAAACCATAACAACAGCTAATGCGCCAGTTGCTCCCGAAATCATTCCTGGTCTTCCGCCAAAAATTGCGGTAATAATACCAATCATAAATGCTGCATACAAACCTACCAAAGGATCTACTCCAGCAACAAAAGCAAAAGCAACAGCCTCTGGAACTAGTGCCAAAGAAACTGTCATACCTGATAAAATATCATTCTTAACGTTATTGGAATGTTTTCTAATAAATGCGTTCATAAGTGCTTGATTTATAAGCGGGCAAAAATAGCTTTATTATTTTTAGAATTCTAAAAATAGGACATAAAAAAACTATCTAAAAAATAATGTTATATCACTTTTTAGACAGTTTTTATACTATTTTATTGTAAATGTACTATTTATTCATAGCATTTTTGATAAGTCCAATGATAGTCATTAAAACGCCACCACCAACACCACCAGAAACTAAACTACTTATGATACTCATTACATCTACACCTCCATCGCCTGCTCCTGTAGCTGCAACAGCTCCTAAGCCAACCATACTTAATAATTTACCACCAAGTCCACCGCCTAGTAAGCCTACTATAGAATTACCTACGGTACCTAAAGAGTATTTTTTTAACAAACTACCTGCGGCGTTACCACCTAAAATTCCACTTAATAAATTAATGATTAATCCTAAATCCATAATATATTTTGTTTTTAATTAGTTAATATTTTTTAAAGTAACAAAAAATAATTGACAATTCAAAACTTATTGTATTGTAATTTAAGGTGCTGGGTTTGGTTGCGAAACAAAAACAGCTTCTATCTCTTGTAAAATTTCTTTAGATAATGTAAGGTTTATGCTCTCTATATTCTCTTTCAATTGATTTAAATTGGTTGCACCAATAATATTACTGGTTACAAAAGGTTGCTGATTTACAAAGGCTAAAGACATTTGCGTAAAGCTTACATCGTATTTTTTAGCAATTGTTGCATATTGAATTACCGCATTTTCAACTTCAATACTATTATATCTTGCCATTTGTGGATATAGTTCTACTCGTGAATTTGGATGTTTTTGTCCGTTTAAAAATTTACCTGATAAAATTCCGAATGCTAATGGTGAATAAGCTAGTAACCCAACATTCTTTTTAATAGAAATCTCTGCATTACCAATTTCAAAAGTTCTATTCAACAAACTATATGGATTTTGAATACTAATTGGTTGCGCTAAATTTTTATCTTTAACCTCTTCTAAATAGCGTAATATTCCATAAGGCGTTTCGTTAGACAAACCATAATGACGAATTTTACCTTGTTTTATTAAATTGTTTAATGTTTCTACAACCTCTGTAAAATTTTCTTCCCATTTTTCATCTTCGAAATGACGATAATTACGCACTCCAAAACAATTGGTTTTGCGTTCTGGCCAATGCAGTTGGTACAAATCTATATAATCGGTTTGTAAACGAGTTAAACTTTTTTCAATAGCATCCGTTATAGCTTCTTTTGAAAACCCCATATTATCTCTAATGTAAGATAAACCTGGTGATGGACCCGCTATTTTTGTTGCTAATACAATTTTATCTCTATTACCTTTTTTGGCAATCCAAGAGCCAATAATTTTCTCTGTACTTCCTTGGGTTTCTTTTCGACCGGGAACGGAATACATTTCGGCAGTATCTACAAAATTTACGCCTTTATCAGTGGCAAAGTCCAATTGTTCGTGACCTTCTTTTTCGGTATTTTGTTCTCCAAAAGTCATGGTTCCTAAACATATTTTAGAAACTTTTATATTCGTGTTTGGTAGTAAAGTATATTTCATATTTTTAAATTATTACGCAGCGGCTTATTATTATCACAAAAAAAATACAACTATTTTTTTGAATTATTTGGCGTCTTACTTATATTAAACAGACAAATGATTCTACAAACCAACAAATATTCTATTTTAAAATCGCTTCAATACCTGGTAATTTTTTTCCTTCCAACATTTCTAACATCGCGCCACCACCAGTGGAAACATAACTCACTTTTTCAGCAAAACCAAATTGTTTTACTGCTGCTACAGAATCGCCACCACCAACTAATGAAAATGCACCTTCTAAGGTAGCGTCAACAATTGCAAAACCTAATTCTTTGGTTCCTTTTTCAAATTTTTTCATTTCAAAAACGCCTAAAGGACCATTCCATAAAATAGTTTTTGAGCCTGCAATTACAAAGGAGTTGCCTACATTTGTTTTTGGTCCTGAATCTAAACCCATCCAACCATCAGGTATATCGTTTGCTTCAATAATTATTGTATTTGCATCGTTACTAAAAGCATCTGCAGCAATAACATCTATTGGTAAATGGATTCTCGTTTTATTTGCTTTAGCTTTGGCTAAAATTTCTAAGGCTAGTTCTAATTTATCGTCTTCTACTAAAGAATTTCCAATATTTCCTCCTTGTGCTTTAATGAATGTAAATGCCATTCCGCCACCAATAATTATGTTGTCCACTTTATCCATAATATTATTAATAACTTCAATTTTAGAAGACACCTTTGCTCCACCAATTACAGCAGTAACTGGCTTTGCGCTATTATTTAAAACTTGATTTATACTTTCAATTTCTTTAGCTAAAAGTAAACCAAAACATTTGTTTTTAGAAAAAAATTGTGCGATAATTGCTGTGGAAGCGTGCGCTCTATGTGCCGTACCAAAAGCATCGTTTATATAAATATCACCTAATTTGGCTAATTTTTCTGCAAACTCAATATTACCTTCTTTTTCTTCTTTGTAAAAACGTAGATTGTCTAATAATAAAATTTCTCCTTTTTTAAGGTTGTGTACTTCTTTTTCTACTTTATCGCCAATGCAATCGTCTATAAATTTTATTTTTTGTTTTAAAATTTCTTCGACTTTAGCAATAATATTTTTAAGTGAAAATTTATTTTCTTTACCTTTGGGTCTTCCTAAATGAGACATTAAAATTATGCTTCCGCCATCTTTTAATATTTTATCAATAGTTGGTTTTGCGGCTTCAATTCTTGTAGTGTCTGTAACTTCTAACTTTTCGTTTAAAGGCACGTTAAAATCTACACGAATTAATGCTTTTTTGTTTTGGAAATTGAAATTGTTTATAGTAATCATTTGTAAAATATGTTTTAACAAAAATAAGGTTTTTTAAATGAATACATTCCGTTTTAAAAAGCCAAACTGTTTTTCTATTTTAATAGTTAAAATAACTAACTTTGCAACTTCAAAAAATAAATAAAAATGTACAGAAGTCACAACAACGGAGAATTAAGATTGATAAACCAAAGCCAAGAAATTACACTTAGTGGTTGGGTTCAAAAAATAAGAGACAAAGGTTTTATGGTTTGGGTTGATTTGCGTGATCGATACGGTATTACGCAACTTATTTTTGATGAAGAGCGTACCGATAAAACTGTTTTTGAACTTGCTAAAAGTTTAGGGCGTGAATTTGTAATTCAAGTCACAGGAAATGTTATTGAACGTGAGTCAAAAAATAAAAATATTCCAACTGGTGAGATTGAAATTTTAGTTTCTAAATTAAAAATTTTAAATAAATCTGAAACGCCACCTTTTACTATAGAAAATGAAACCGATGGTGGAGATGAATTACGTATGAAATATCGGTATTTAGATATTAGAAGAAACCCAGTACGTGAAAATTTAATTTTCCGCCATAAAGTTTCTATGGAAGTGCGTAATTATTTATCCAAAGAAGGATTTATAGATGTAGAAACGCCTTATTTAATAAAATCTACACCAGAAGGCGCACGTGATTTTGTTGTACCAAGTCGCATGAACGAAGGACAATTTTATGCCTTACCACAATCGCCCCAAACTTTCAAGCAATTACTTATGGTTGGTGGAATGGATAAATATTTTCAGATTGTAAAATGCTTTAGAGATGAAGATTTACGTGCTGATAGACAACCAGAATTTACGCAAATTGACTGTGAAATGGCATTTGTAGAACAAGAAGATATTTTAAATACATTTGAAGGTCTAACCAAACATTTATTAAAAGAAATTAAAGGAATTGATGTAGATAAATTCCCAAGAATAACGTACGATTATGCTATGAAAACGTACGGAAATGACAAACCAGATATTCGTTTTGATATGAAGTTTGGTGAACTAAACCAGGTCACACAACATAAAGATTTTAGTGTGTTTAATTCGGCTGAATTAGTAATTGGTATCGCTGTTCCTGGTGGAAATAAATTTACACGTAAAGAAATTGATAATTTAATAAAATGGATAAAACGTCCACAAGTTGGTGCTTTGGGTATGATTTATTCGCGTTGTAATGAAGACGGAACCTACAAATCATCCGTAGATAAATTTTACGATCAAAATGATTTGGCAAAATGGGCAGCAATTACAAACGCAAAAAAAGGCGATTTAATTTGTGTTTTATCAGGTGATACCGATAAAGTACGAACGCAACTAAGTGCTTTAAGAATGGAGTTAGCAGAAATTTTAGGTTTACGTGATCCAAAAGTATTTGCGCCATTATGGGTTGTAGATTTTCCTTTATTGGAATGGGACGAAGAAACCAACCGTTTTCACGCCATGCATCATCCATTCACATCGCCAAAACCAGAAGATATTGAACTCTTAAAAACCGATCCAAAAAGTGTGCGTGCAAATGCCTATGATATGGTGTTAAACGGGAATGAAATTGGTGGTGGATCAATACGAATACATGATAAAGAAACACAAGCAATGATGTTTGATTATCTTGGTTTTACCAAAGAAGAAGCGCAAGAACAATTCGGATTTTTAATGAATGCCTTTACTTATGGCGCACCACCTCACGGCGGATTAGCCTTTGGTTTAGATAGATTGGTTGCTATTCTTGGTGGACAAGAAACCATTCGTGATTTTATTGCTTTTCCAAAAAACAATTCAGGTAGAGATGTGATGATAGATGCGCCTGCAAATATTGATGCAGCACAACTGAAAGAACTGTCTTTAAAATTAGATTTGTAGGAGTCATTTTTTCAACTCACATTACAATTTTATGATTATAAAGAGTCTTCTTAGCTTTTAATTACATAATTTTATTTTAGATTCCTAAATTATCCAATAATTTAGGATTTACTTTCCTAAATTATTGGATAATTTAGGAAAATTTAATGTATCTTTGTAAAACATTCCTTAAAGCAATGAAATTCAGATTTTTATATCAAGATTTAAAAAAACATCTAAAACACAAAAACTATACTATACTAACAGGTGCAAGACAAGTAGGTAAAACATCCCTATTAATACAACTATATCATCATTTAAAAAAGAATGATGAAGAAGTTGTTTTGTTAAATTTAGAAAATAAAGAAGTTTTAAAATCGTTAAATAAAGATGTTAAATCAATTTTTAATCATGTACAAATAATTCCCAAAAAGATAATAGACGGTAAAGCAGAAAATAGAATTTATCTATTAATAGATGAAATTCAATATTTAGACGATCCAACTAATTTCTTAAAGTATTTGTATGATGAATATGAGTACAATGTGAAAGTTGTAACAACAGGAAGTAGCGCATTTTATATAGATACAAAATTCAAGGATTCTTTAGCAGGGCGAAAACGTATTTTTCAATTATATCCACTTTCATTTAATGAATTTTTGCTTTTTAAACGTCAGGAAAAAATAAGTAAAGAAGTGGCTTATCAAGTTTCTGAGCCGTCTTATGTATCAAGTTACGGCGTAAACACCTATACATTATTGTTAGAGTATCTTACTTACGGCGGTTATCCTGCGGTAGTATTAGAAAACGATAAAGAAGAAAAAAAATGGCTTTTAAAAGAATTGAAAAATTCTTATTTAAGACAGGATATCATAGAGTCTGGAGTAGATAAAGAAGCGCAATTTTTAATGCTTATACAATTACTAGCCAATCAAACAGGCAATATGGTAAACCGAAACGAATTGGGTAACACTATAAAACTAGATAACAAAACAGTAGATAGATATGTACATATTTTAGAAAAATGCTTTCATATAGATTTATTAAAACCCTTTTACAGAAATTTAAGAAAAGAGCTTACTAAAATGCCAAAAGTCTATTTTAATGATATTGGATTACGAAACGCCATTTTAGGAAGATTTGAAAACCCTATGAATAGAATGGATAAAGGAGCTCTTTTAGAAAATTTTATTTACAATCAATTACGTATCAAACACGATCAAAATGATATTAAATATTGGCGAACAATAGATAAAAATGAAGTGGATTTTATAATAGAAGAGAGTTTTAATAAAGGTTATGCTTTAGAAGTAAAATGGGATTGCTATCGGTTTCCAGAAAAAAAATACAAGAAATTCATCAATACATATCCAAATTTTCCATTAAAATGTATAGACTCTCGTAATATTGAAATACTAATTTACTGATAAAACACTATCTTTGTAAAAAAAACAACATCATGAATTTAAACCTAATTCCAAATATAAAACATACTAATTCAGGTAATTTCTTTTTACTAGCCGGTCCTTGCGCTATTGAAAGTGAAGAAATGGCTTTTGAAATCTGTGAAAAAATTCAGAAGGTAACCAATAAACTAGAAATTCCGTTTATTTTTAAAGGAAGTTTCCGTAAAGCCAATCGTTCTCGTTTAGATAGTTTTACAGGAATTGGTGATATAAAAGCACTTGAAATTTTAAAAAAAGTAGGTAATCATTTTAATGTGCCTACTGTAACTGATATTCATGAAATTAGTGATGCTACAAAAGCTGCACAATATGTAGATATTTTACAAATACCTGCATTTTTGGTTCGTCAAACCAACCTAGTAGTTGCTGCTGCAAAAACAGGCAAGGTAGTAAACCTTAAAAAAGGACAATTTATGAGTGCCAATGCAATGCAACACGCTGTTAAAAAAGTAACCGATAGCGGAAACAACCAAGTTTGGATAACCGATAGAGGAACTATGTTTGGCTACCAAGATATGATTGTAGATTTTAGAGGCATACCAACCATGCAACAATACGCACCTACAATTTTAGACATTACACATTCTTTACAACAACCAAACCAAGCAAGTGGCGTAACTGGTGGAAAACCAGAGCTAATTGAAACCATTGCTAAAGCAGGAATTGCCGTTGGTGTAGATGGTATTTTTTTAGAAACTCATTTTGACCCAAGTTATGCAAAATCCGATGGTGCAAATATGTTAAAGCTGGATTATTTAGAAGATTTGTTAACTAAATTAGTGGCTATACGCAAAACGGTAAATTCGTTTTAATAATATAATATATAGTAAAGGCTTCATATTAAGTGAAACCCTTACTTTTAATAATTTTTCATTTTAAAAGAGAAATAAGTATCCTTTCTAAGATACAGTAACTAGGTAATTTATTGTTTTTGATACACATTCCAACTACTAAATTTACTTCTAGCAGAATCCGAAGGAAACTTCATATTGATAGCTTCTTCAATACTTTTGGTTTTCATTTTTAACAAGGTAACACTTTTTGAAGATAAATCCTTTATAAAAATAACATAAGGAGTAGCTCCTTTATTACCAATCCATCTGTCTTTTTTTGTATTGGAATTGTCTTTAATAATAGCATACTTTAAAGCCATTGGACCAACCATATTATATTGAATACTATCTTTAAATACTTCATAAGTCACAGTTGCCGAAACAGCATTACCCATAGAAAAATTACGTGACCAAACACCATCAAAAGCGACTTTGTCGATTGGTTTTTCGGTATTTATATTTACAGTGTTTTTTGGTGAAGTCGTTTTTTTACAACTAGTAAAAATTAAAAATATAGTTAGTAAAAGTATGATTTTTTTTAGATACATAATATGATGTTTAGTTTATAGATAGTACAAATATACTATTTTAAAACATGCAATATCAAAACTTTATGTAACTTTGAAGCTTAACCATATTACTATTAATTAAATATCTAAAATAATGAAAAAAATAATTTTATTAAGTCTACTAACTTTTACACTTATTTTCACTTCTTGTAAAAAAGAAGAAAAGGTAATTGATAAAAAAGAAACAGCGGCATTAATTCCTTTTAACGAAAGGTTTAAAGTGCTTAATTATGAAATCCCACAATGGGATAAACTATCCTTAAAACAACATAAATTAGTGTACTATCTTACTCAAGCTGGTTTGAGTGGTCGTGATATTATGTACGATCAAAATTATCGTTATAATTTAAAAATACGTAGGGCTTTAGAAAATATCTATACTAATTTTAAAGGCGATAAAACTACTAGAGATTGGCAGGCTTTTGAAATTTATTTAAAACAAGTCTGGTTCGCTAACGGAATTCATCATCATTATGCTAACAATAAATTTACTCCAGAATTTAGTAAATCATATTTTGACACCTTATTAAAAGAAACAAGCACTACTTTAACTGGTGATGCTTACGAAGTTATTTTTAACGATAAAGATGCTAAAAAAATAAACTTAGATGCTTCTAAAGGTTTAGTATTAGGTTCGGCTGTTAATTATTATGGTACAAATGTTACTGCAAAAGATGTCGATACTTTTTACGGAAAATTAACCGACCCAAACGATAAACAACCTGTTGAATTAGGCTTAAACTCTAAATTAGTTAAAGAAAATGGGATTTTAAAAGAGCGTGTTTGGAAAAGTGGTGGTATGTATGGAGCGGCTATTGATAAAATGATTTACTGGTTAGAAAAAGCAAAATCTGTTGCTGAAAATGACAAACAAGCTAAAGCACTTGCTGTTTTAATTACTTATTATAAAACGGGTGATTTAAAAAAATGGGATGATTACAATGTACTTTGGGTAACCAATACCGATGGTGATATTGATTATATAACTGGGTTTGTAGAAGTTTACAACGATCCTAAAGGCTACAGAGGTTCTTATGAAACTATTGTACAAATAAAAGATTTTGAAATGTCTAAAAAAATGGCGATTGTTGCAGAAAGTGCGCAATGGTTTGAAGATAATTCTACCATAATGAAAAACCATAAAAAAGCCAATGTGGTTGGTGTTTCTTATAAAACAGTAAATGTTGCAGGTGAAGCTGGTGATGCTTCTCCATCAACGCCAATTGGAGTTAATTTACCTAATAATAATTGGATTAGAGAATCCCATGGTTCTAAATCGGTTTCTTTAGGAAATATTATAGCAGCTTATGCAAAAGCAGGTGGCACAGACCGTTTAAAAGAATTCACCTTTAGTGATGAAGAGTTTAATACCGAAATTAAATATGGTGCTTTAGCAGGTAAGTTACATACTACATTACACGAAGTAGTTGGTCACGCAAGTGGCAAAATAAACCCTGGTATTGGGCAACCAAAAGAAACCATGAAAAATTATGCTTCTACTTTAGAAGAAGCTAGAGCCGATTTGGTTGGTTTGTATTTTTTACCAGATGAAAAATTAGTAGAAATGGGTATTTCGCCATCTGCTAAAGGTATTGGCAAAGCCGCTTTTGATGGTTATATCCGTAATGGATTAATGACCCAATTAATAAGACTTAATTTAGGCGATGATATTGAACAAGCGCATATGCGTAACAGACAATTAGTTGCTGCTTGGGCTTTTGAAAAAGGAAAAAAAGACAAGGTTATAGAAAAAGTAACGAAAGATAATAAGACCTATTTTGTTATTCGTGATTATAAAAAATTACGTGCTTTATTTGGTGAATTATTACGTGAAACGCAACGTATAAAATCCGAAGGAGATTTTGAAGCTGGTAAAGCTTTAGTTGAAAATTATGGCGTTAAAGTTGATCAAAAATTACACGCCGAAATTTTAGAACGTAACAAAAAATTTAAATCAGCTCCTTATAGTGGTTTTATGAACCCTGTTTTAGTGGCAGAAAAAGATAAAGATGGAAATATTACTGCTGTAAAAGTAACGCAACCAAAAGATTTTACATCACAAATGCTAGATTATGCAAAAAGATACACTACATTGCCTGATGAGAATTAATATATTTTAGAAATACTAAAAAAGTCCGTTACATTTTAACATGTAACGGACTTTTTTTATGTTAAAAACAAAAGTTATTTATTTTGCTTTTTTACGAATATAACCAGCTATATTTTTTGCCAATTTAGCATAACAATGTGACATTCTAAATCCTTCATCATAATCATTTCCAAAAGCACCATTTCCAGGTACTTTTTTATAGGTTCCTTTAAGTAAAATATTAGAAGGGTTTGCTTTTTCATAAACCGTAACTTCCACATTAATTTCCGCATTTTTCCTTACAATACCAACATTATAACCTGCATACATCCAAGTGGTATGTATTTTCATTACATATTTTGCAGCATTGTTATTTTGTTCTACTTGAACTTTATTATTTTTAAAACGTTTATTAAAAGATTCTATAAACATTGGTGCAAAGCGTTCTTCTCTATTATCAAACCACTTTTTTTTCCAACGTTCTCCACTTCCTTTCGCTTTTTTTTCTTTTCTAGAGACTTTGTCTGCTAAAAAAGCTTCCTCTGATTTATATTTAGGAATTTGAACATCGCTGTAATCAAAAACTAAATCAAATTGTGTTATTCCTTTTAAGTTTTTAATACTCCCTTCTTGAACTTTCATTCTTTGCCCATAAGACATTGTTGCTATAAATAGTCCGATAATTACTAGTGTTTTTCTCATTTTTAATACTTATTTTAAAATTAATTTAATAGGTCATAGACCAGTTGTTCTTTATTTACTATTGGTTTTACATAAATGTTTAATACTTTATAATACACATCTTCATTCTCAGCTTTAGATACGTATTTTTTAAACTGTGCTAATTCTTTTACCGTATAATGTCTGTTATATTTCTTATCATCATATAACAAATCGTATGCCATATAATTTGTTTTATATAATTGGTAGTTTTTATATACAATTCTATCTATTTCTTTAGCGATAGTAATTGCATCTCTTTTTCGGTTATTTAAAAAATTAATTTTATTACAATCTAATTTTTCATAAACTAAGGTAACTTTTCCTTTATAGTCTTTAATACCATTAACGATACTATTTATATTTTCAAATTCTGATTTTTGATATTCCCCTTCTTTACCTAAAGTGCTTAATTCCGTAGCTTTTTCAAAAACACAAGGTTCGTATTCAAAAGCAATGGTAGATACTACAATATTCAAATCGGAAATAGATTTTTTAATATCACTATCGCCACTTAATAATAACATTTTAATTAAACCTGTTGCCGTTACGTCATTACCATCTTTAGCTCTTCCGTTCCCTTGCGCAATCCAAGAGGCTACTTTTTTCTCGGTAATGGAAAAGCGTAAATATTTAGATAAATTAATGGAGTTTTGAAGCATTTCCGATTTATTTTGAGTTCTAAAAACGGTAAACATGCTATTTAATTTAGCTACTGCTTTCATCGTTTTATTTACCATTAAATTATCGCCAAGCGAAATTTCGGTAAATGGTTTGCCTAAATCGTATAAATGATTTTGTAACAAAGCAGAATCTAAAAAAATATCTCTATGGTTTGATATATACAAACAATTAGAAGTGTCAAAGGTCTCTAAACCTTTAATTACAAAAGAACTCATTGTTTCACTAATCGAATTTTTAATAATCATTTCTATAAATTGCACTTGAAAATCAGCACAAGTTTTACATAATTTTAATTTTTGAACAATTTCATTTTCACTCCATTTAGGATAAAAAAATTGTACGCCTTTAATGAATTGTTCGCTTGTTTCTAACCATTTTAATGCGGTAACAACTTGCTCTTTATTATATGGTGCAATGCGTTCTAATTCCGTTTCCATAATTTTATATAGTATTAACTCTTTTATCGATAAACAAAACAGGTTTCCTGCTCATTTTAGGAAACTTTAATTTGTTAATCTCTTCTTGTGAAATAAATTCTAAATTAGGTAAAACACGTAATTTAGCTCTAAAATGATCTTTTAATTTATCTAATAGTTTAGTGTTTTTATGTGCTACAAATAATTTGATGGTAATTTTATCGGTTCCTATTTCATTTTTATCAATTTCAATGACATAGTTTTTAATTTCTTGAAAATCATTTAATAAATTATACATCGCTGGTGGATAAATCGTTGTACCTTTGTATTTTATCATTTGTTTTTTACGACCAATAACAGGTCCTAAACGCAAGGTTTTTCTACCACATTTACATGGATTGTAATGTGCTTTAACTACATCGCCAGTTTTAAAACGAAGTAAAGGCATTCCTTCAACTCCTAAAGTGGTCACTACCAATTCGCCATCTTGATTATTCAATACGGGTTTATTAGTATCATCTAAGACTTCTATAATAATTAATTCTGGATGATGATGCCCACCAATTTGGTATTCACATTCGGCGAAAGCTGTATTCATTTCGGTAGATGCATAGGTAGAATATAATTCAATATCCCAATCTTTTTTAATTTTTTCGGATAAAATATTATACGTAAAATCCTGATTTTTTAGTGGTTCGCCAATACAGATTGCTCCTTTTATAGAACTTTTGTTAATATCGATATTATTATCTTTTGCATAAGCTATCATTTTTAATAAAAAAGATGGTACCGTAATCAAATAAGTTGGTTTAAATTTAAGGATAGAATCCCATTGTAATTCCGGTATTCCTGCGCCAACTCGTATGATACTTGCTCCTAATTTTCTTGCTCCCAAAAAATAGGCTAAACCTGCCATAAAACGTCTATCTATAGTTGTCATAAGTTGCATGGTATCGTCACTAGTGACTTTAGAACACGCAAAAGAAATGGCTTCATTATAAGCTAAACGATCTAAATCTTTATCGGTTAGCCCAAAAAAAACTGGCTTGCCTGTAGTGCCAGATGTGGTAACATAATCAATGATTTTTTTAGTATCTACACAAAGAAAATCGGTATTGTATTGTTGTAAATCTTCTTTGGTGGTAACTGGTATTTTGGTTAAATCTTCGAGAGTTTTTATGTGTTTAATATCAATTTTATGTTCTTTAAAACGGTTTTGATAAAAAGCAGAATTTGCTGTTATATACAACAACATTTCTTGCATTTTTTTTTCTTGAAATTGTTTTATTTCAGGGATTGATTTTAATTCAATTTCAGGAATCATTGCAGTTTTCTTTTAATTTTACGAATGTATTTTTTTATTCTATTCCTATCTGGAATGGTTGTTATTTCTTTGGTAAGCGCTTTTTTAAACATATTTAAAGCGGCTCTATATTGTTTTTTTTGGTAATAATAATTACCAACTAAACTGTAAACTTCCCAATTATTGGGGTTTAACTTTACAAAGTTATTAATTTTTTTAATGCTAAGGTGTTTATTTTGGGTAATTATGGTTTCTATTTCTCTTTTTACTTCTCTGTATTTTTGATAATCTCTAAAATACGTTGTCTTGATAAAGGGGTCTTTAGCAATGTTTTTGTTTGTTAAGGATAAGGTCGTATTTTTACTTAATACGTTTGCAAACACACTATCTAATTGAAAGGCAACAAATTCACCTAATTGATAAGGGTTTGAAGAAATCCAAACCATTTTGTTATGTGGTTGAAATACAATACCGTGATGTGCTAATAATTGATTTAATGCTTTCTCATTGCCATACCCTATTTTTTTATTTTGCAAGCCTTCTTTATTTCTAAGTATTGCAACGGCTTTTTTTGGTGTTATTATTTTGTTTTCGGATAATAATTCTTCCATTCTATCAAATCTATATTTGGAGTGGCTTTCTTTAATATGTATTTGATTATTGGTATCATCGGCGTAAGCTTTACTTTGAAAATGATTGGAACATATTAATTGAGAAGAATTTTCTACTTCAAAAACGCCAAAATTATTGGGTGAAATTTCAATAAGTACCGCTTTATTATCTATGGCGCTACCAACCATAATAGATTCCGATACAAAAACAGATTTATTCTTGGCAATAGCAATTGCTTGATCTATGGTTTCTGCATACTGCAAAATTTCGCGAGTAACTAGTGAAATTGGTGTTTTGGCAAGCAACGGAATGTCCGATTTACCTGCATTAATAGTTACCGTTAAGCCTTTTTCGTTCATACCAGACATTACGCCAATCATTCCTGCCCAAGAAACTGCCATGAATTTATGTCCTTTTTCTGGTTGTATAAAGGATATTATTTTTTCTTGTGCAAAATCATCACCAACATAAAAGTCGAAATTCCTAGCAATTAAAAGCTTGCCGTCTTGGGTGTTTTCGCCCCAAACGGCAAAAGAAGAACAGCCAACCAAAGCTAAATCTTGCAATGCGTGACCAATATCGTGTGCGCTATGTAAGTATAAACTTAATAAATATTTATCGGCTATTTTTGCGTATTTATCGGTTGCGAATTGAGATACACCGTAAATTTCGGCTTTGTATTCTTCGGTTACATATAAATGAATTTTACGGTTGTAAATCGCTAAAAATTTACGCAATAAATATTGTTTGAATTTAGATGGTACTAATTCATTTATTTTTTCAAAAAAAATAGCTTCTTGTTTATTGGCTAATTTTTGTGTTAAACCTCCAATAGTATTTCCTAAATCTAATGGGTTTTTTCCAAAAGCTACTAGTTCCCATTGTCCGAAGGTGTTTTTTCGCAAACTACTATTTCCTTTAAAAAATAAAGAATCGTTTATCGTTATTTTTTCGGCTTGATTAACGGAATAATTAGCAATATTTGGTCTATCTAGAATTGCTTTTTTTACGCCACAAGAGGTAAAAAGTGTAATACTAAATAATACTATTAGAATATGTTTATGCATTTTGTTTGTCCAATTCCGCATGAATGGAATCCATTAATTTTTGTCTTCCAATAATATGAGAACAAGTTAAAACCGCGCTTATGGTAACGCCTAAAATACCATGCATATTTAAACTTTGCCCTGTAAAAAATAAATTTTTCAATTTGGTTTTTGGCGATAAAAATGTTTTCATTGTATTATCGGCATCTTTTTTATAACCATACATTGCACCCTTATTATTACCTATATAATCTCTATAAGATAATGGTGTAGATACATAAATAGATAAGATTGTCTCTCTTATATTTGGGAATTTTTTCTCTATTTCTTTTAAAAATACTTCTGTTTTTTCTTCTTTAAATTTTGCATACGAATCGCCTCTATCCGATTCTTCGGCAACGGTATTAAAGGTGTCTTTCCACTGGTTTACTTCATCAAAATTCATATAAGTCATCGCAATCATATTATGTGCCCATTTGGTTTGATTTTTATGGATTCCCATAGAAACCATATAACCTTCTGGCCAAGATTCTTGCGTATATTCTTGTGCTGTATAAATTTTCTTATGATCTTTTATATGGTAGTGATTGTAGTTGTGATATGCAAAAGAATTTGGTTTAAAGGTAATGTATAAACTAAAGCCCGAAACCATACTTTCAATTTGTTCCACACGTTTTACAAATGCTTTTCGCATGCCTTTTCCGCCAAGCATTTTAATGGTGAATTTGGGTTCTATATTAGAAATGAATAAATCAGCTTTTACCTCTTTACCTTGTTTAGTTTTAACCGATATTAATTTGTTAGCATCCCATCCAAAATCAGTTACTTCTTGATATCTATATGCTTCGCCACCAAATTCTTTTAGTCTACGTATTAATAATTTAGATATTTGACTGCCGCCATTTACAAACCGATACGAGCTTTCTATATACGAATTAATAGATAAAGCATGTACATATAATGGTGTTTGTAATTCGCCTGCATACAAAGAGTTAGATCCAACCAATACCGCTTTAAATAATTCGTTATCGGATATGGAGTCTAAATAATCGGTAATTTTTACACCTAAAACATCCATATCATAAGTAAGTCCATCGCCTAAATTATACAAAGCAAAATTATTACAAATTTCCTTCATTTTTGCACAATAGGTGTGCACTGCTTTTTCTTCTTTAGGGAATTGTTTAATCAACGAACTGGCAAATTTTTCATAACCTTGCGCATGTAAATATTCTGTATTGTCATTATCAAAAGTAATAACATCGTATTTATCTTCGTCTAATTTATGAATATTTAATTCGTCCATTATACCTAAATACGAAAAGTATTGATATAAATTTTGTCCTTTATCTAAACCACCAACATAATGAACGCCTGTATCAAAAATGGTTTTATCTCTAGCAAATGTTTGTAAATTACCGCCATATTGGTTGTTTTTTTCTAATACACAAACTTTATAACCGTGGCGCGCCAAAATATTTGCCGAAACTAAGCCACCCAAACCACTTCCTATTATTACAACATCGTACTTTTCTTTCACAATTTTTCTCTTATTAATAAAATAACATGTTCTTTTTGTACGGCTATTTTAAAGTTTTCAACTTGTATTACTTCTTGCGAATTTACTACTAGTATTTGTTCAAATTTACTTAAATTTATGGACTTTAATATATTCTTAGCATTTAAATTACTAAGAATTAAGGTGTCGAAAATTTCCGTATTGTAATTTTCTATTTTATTTTTATAAATTACTTTTCTATTTTTTGATGTGTAGCAATTTTTTGCGATTTCAAATTTAAAATCATCTTCTAGTAATGTAGTGATTTTACGATCTACATATTTAGAAACTAACAATATATCAATCTGACCATAATCATTGGCTATGTGAAGTATTTTAGTTTTTGAAGGTGTTAATTTATTTAAAGTGTAATACGTATTTTTATTTTTTATGAAGTCATTTTGTACTTCTTTTAAAATAGCATCCGATTTATACCTATAATTTGCCAATAAAATATCTTTAAAATAAGTTGGGGTTTCTATTTCGTCACGCATTTTTTCTAATTCCTTTTTAAAGAAATTACTAATATTTTTGGTGCGTTCTTTGGTTGTTTTTCCAAAATTTGAATCGTTAAAAGCAATGCGTTTACCAACTGTTACGGTTAAAGTTCCATCATGAATTATGGCATCATTTTTAGGCATTACCTCAGCATTACCATGAAAATAAACAGGTAAAATATCTATTTGTAATTTTTCTTGTAAAAAAAAGGCGCCTTTATGAAACCTACCAACTTTATTGGTAAACGAACGTTTTCCTTCAGGGAAAACCATTAAAGAATACCCTTGCTTTACTTTTTCTTGTAAATGACTAACACTATCATCAACACCATTAGAAACTGGATAAAAACCTAATGCACGAGCAATACCACCAAAAACGGGTGATTTATAAACCCAATCATTTACCAAATAAACGAGTTTATGTGTAATCAAACCCATAGTTAAGGTATCTAATGAAGAGGAATGGTTTGCAATTATGATTGCCGGCTTCTCAAAAGTCTCTTTATGTAAATTAATTACTTTTTTTCGAACAAACGGATTGCCATACAAGACTACTTTCACCAATCTAGCAACTGTTTTATGCAACCAATTATTTTTTACTTGTTTCGATAATGGAAGTATTGGGAATAACAACAAACTTATTAAAGATAACAACATGCCACCTAAACCATAAAAAGTCATCAGTAAAATGGCATAAAGTAAAGTTCTTATTCGGATGGGTTGTAATCCTTTTTTAGCTCTATTCTCCACAAAGATTCTAAACAATAAAGGTTGTAAAGTAAAACTGACAAATAGCGTAGTTAAAATTCCTATAAGCGATAAAATAGAAATAGATTGCAAGGCTGGATGTTTTGCAAAAATCAACACGCCAACACCTAAAATAGTAGTTAAAACCGATAAAATAATAGATACTTTATATAGCTTAATATCTTTGGTCCCAAAGGTGTAATCTTTTACCAATGCATTGGTCATAAATATACTATAATCAACACCTAAACCAAAAATAAAGGTAGATACTATTACATTAAAAATAGTAAATTCAATACCAAAAAAACCCATTATTCCTAAGGTAATAAACCACGTAACCAAAATAGGAATACTGGTTAAAAGAGTCAATTCTATATTGCGATAAAAAAGAAATAAAATCAATAAAACGGCAAAGAAAGAGTAATTAATTAAAGTAGAAAAATTATCTTTTAAACCGCCTAAAAAGGTTTCGTTTATTTGTTTTCTATCAATCAATAAAATATTAGACTTGCCATCTATTAATTTTTTTAAAGCTTCTTTTTTTGAAGCGTCTAATTTAACAATAGATACTGCTGTTTTTAGTTCTTTATCTGCTATATATTCTTTCGTTAGAAATGTATTTACTTTTCCATAAGTTTCTAAAGAAATTGGCGTAAAATTTTTATCTAATAAACTAAAAAAAGGCTGGTATGTTGTTGCATTAAAACCTATTTGTTTTCCTTTGTCAATTAAATTTTGAGTTAATTCTTTCTTTTTATTGGTTTTCCAAAAACTATTCCAATCATCAATTTTTTGTTGTTGATCTTCTTTAGAAAGTACTAAAGAGCCAATCGTACTATATTGTAATATTGTTTGGTTCTCTTTTGCTTTTTCAAGTATTCTTTCAATAGCAGAATTGGTTTGTAAAACAGTTTCTATATTTTTACCATAAGCCACTACATAAACCGATTTTGATGTTAAATTTAGCATCGCATCTAGGTGTTTCTCTGCCAGTATACTTGCAGGATCCATGTAATTCATGGTTGCTAAGTCTTTGTTAAACGTAACTTTTTTATAGGTAAAAAAACTACCAACAAATAATAGTGCTAATACTAGTAGTAACAAGTTACTTTTATCGTAATTAATAGCTGCTATTTTTTCTAAACTGTTTTTAACTTCCGGATTTTTTAATTTTTTAGGTTTGTACAATAACGGAATAAATAGCAACGCAAAAACCGAAGAACTCAAAACACTAATAGCTGCAAAAATTCCTAAATCTTGTAGGGCTTGTGATTTTAAAAGCAACAAACATAAAAAAGCAACTGCCGTAGTAATACTACTCATTAAAATAGGCTTGGTAATATCTTTATAGAGTTGTTTTACATTTTGATTATTCTTAAAATGGGTGAGAATATGTAAGGAATAATCTAAAGTAATACCTAACAAAATAGAACCTATACCAAGCGAAATTGCCGATACTTTTTCTCTTAAAAAATACAAAGAAACAACGGCTATTAATGCCCCAAAAATAGTAGGTAAAAATAGAATTAAGGGGATAATTATTTTTTTATAAAAGAAAATTAATATCAATAATAAAATAGTCATTGCAATACTTACCGTAAATTGAATATCACGTTTTATTTGATTGGCATTTGAAACTGCAATTATGGTAGAACCATAAAACTCTACTTTTACTTGATTGACATATTTCGCATTTAATTGACTCGCTATATTTTTTAATTCCTGAACAAATACAGCATTTTTATCGGTTTCATTTGCAGGCAGTTTTGGTTTTAAAAACAGCAAAATGTTTTTTTTATTTGAGGTCATTACATACCCATTATAAATATCAAAATTATCTGCTATTTTTAGTTTTTCTAATTTTTTTAAGGCTTTAAAGGTTAAACCAAATGGATCTTTTCTAATGCTATTTTTTGCAATTAAACCACTTGGAGAAATGAGTGTTTTGTAATTACCTAATATAACAGTATCTATACTGTCTTTATGGATTTTTTGCTTTGCTTCTTTGTAATCTTGTTTATCTAAAAACAAAGGTAAATTAGCATAAACAAAATCCATTGTTTCTTGCATACTATTGGTAGAAATTGCTCCTTGAATATCTTGAATATATGCTTGAAAATTGTTTTGTAAACTATCTAATAATTCGGTAGCAAAAATGGCTAACTTATCTGGATTTCCTTCTTTTTTAGATTGTATATTGATGATGATTTTATCCGAAAAATCAACATTATTTAATACTTCGTTTAGTGTTTTTGTTTCTTTAGATTGTGGTATTAGTTTTGTTATGTCTTCTTCAAAAGATAACTTTGATGCAAAGAATAACAAACTAGCCAATAGTATAAATAACAGACCAAAAAAAACACTTTTTTTAGTCTTAAAAAATTGATTTATGCTATAAAAAATAGTGTTCACTTTTCTTTATTTTTTAAACTAAGTATGAAATAGCTAGTTATTCCGAAAATTACAGAAACTATCATTGCTAAGGAAAAACTACCAATTAAATATTCTTTTACACTAGTTAATAATTTAATATTTGCTTTAAAATTATTAAAATCTATGCTTGTTTTTGTTCCTAAAATCAAATTTCCTAATTTAATACTTCCCAAAACAATAAAAGGTATGAATGGCGGAATACTAATATTAGAAAAAGTAAAAGCTATTGCTTTATTCAACTTTAAAGGTAATGATAAGGTTAACGCTAAAATTCCGTGAAAACCCCAAAAAGGTGTTAAGCCAATAAAAACACCTAAAGCAATAGATTTGGCTTTTTTAATAGGCGCATCTTTACTTTGAAATAAATCTTCGGTAAAAAAACGTTTTAGTCCTTTTTTTTTTATTTTTCTAAATAAATCTCTTGGTTTTATATACAACAAAGCCACGATAACTAACCAGGTATTTAAAAGCGTTATTCTTAAAAAGTCTTTATATGGTCTAAAATGGGTTACTCTTTCTTCGGGATCATATAATACTTTTACGGACACGTTTTTTACCGTAATTCCGTTCCAAGATGCTTTTACTATGTTTTCAATTTCAAACTCAAATTTTGTGGTATTGAATTTGATTTTTTCCATTGCTTTTATGGGATATAATCGGTAACCAGACTGTGTATCGGTTAATTTTACACCAGTTTCTACCCAGTACCAAAAATTAGAAAATTTATTACCAAAACTACTTCCTTTTGGCACGGTACTTTGTTCCATATTACGAGAACCAATGATAAGACAGTTGGCTTCTTTTTCTATTTCGTCTATAAAAATAGGTATGTCATTTGGATAATGTTGCCCATCGGAATCTATCGTAATTGCATACTGGTAACCTAAGGCTAATGCTTTTTTAAAACCTTCTCTAAGACCAACGCCTTTACCTTTATTGGTAGAGAAATGAATTTGTGTTAGGTCTTTGTATTCTTTTAAAATTTGTGGTGTTGTATCGGTACAACCATCGTTTACAATTATAATGTTTTTTGTATATTGTAAAATACCATCAATAACGCGCTTAAGGGTTTTGTCGTTATTGTACGTTGGTAGAATTACACAGCATTTTAATACTGTTATTCTTGCTGCTATTTCAGAAAAAAAAGTTGGTTTCACAAAGCTTTAGTTTACGAACGTGAAAATAAGCTTTTTTCTTCTTCTGAAAAATGTTTTGATTGCAAAATATAATCTAAAATATACTTTTTTAAAGAGGTTGATTTTATAAATTTATATTGTTTTATTATAAAATTTTTATCTTCTGAAATTTGTTTGTTATATTTTAAAAATTTAGGTGCGTTTTGCTGTACTGTTAATCGTACAAAGCGAATTTCTATGTTGTTTGGTTTTTCTTTTACGGCATATTCTATTAATGCAACGCCTCTTTTAAAAAAAACTTTTTTTGCTTTTACTCCTTTTTGTTTTTTTGCAATTAATGCCGTAACGGCACCTTTATAAGCAACCAATACTTTATTGTCTTTTTTGACTACTGGCTGTAATTTTTTATACAATACTTCGGTTTGTATTTTAGATAATACGGTGGCTTTGTATAGTTTTCTAACCGAGGTTATATCTAATTTAAAACTTAGTATGGTAATTGTAATAAAGAAAAATATACTTTTCATAATTAAATAGTATAAAACAGAAGTGATAAAAGATTTACCACTTCTGTTTATTTAAGACGCTACTATTTCATAAATAGCAGATAATTTTAAGGCAATAGTATCTTCAAATTTAGTGGTGTTTCTTACTTTTATTTCACCATTATCGCCTGGAGAAATAGTTATTTGTAAGTTTAAATCTTTGTTTTTATCTGGATTGATAATTGCCATAAATTTAACGTTAGAACATTTTTTCATAAACAATTTATTACCCGAAATACTCTCGGCAATATCTTTGGTTATTTGCATCATACAAACGCCAGGCATAATTGGGTTTCCTGGAAAATGCCCTTTAAATATTTCGTGCGCATTATTAATTAATATATCATACGAATACGATTTATTAGTTTCGGTTTCCACTTTAGATACAATACTATAAAAATTTTCTAATACCATTCCAGTTAATTTTGTGTTACTGCTTTTTTTAAATCAAATTTATAAGTAATCCCTAATTGAAGTACTTGGCTATGGTTACTATCATCATTGCCATTTAAATCACCATTAAACCAATAGTCACCATCTTGATGAATGATATCAGTAAAACCTCTTTTAAACCTAGCCTCTATAGCAAAGTTTTCAGAAATATCATATCCTAACCCGAAAATTAAACCTGCATTTAATCTTGGGAAAACACCCTCTAAAATAGTATCGTCATTAATATTATCATCTACACGAATACCTATAAATGGCCCAATTAAAAAATTAATATTATTTTTTGTAGTTAATTTATTGATAAAGGATATATCTATAAAATCGATACTTATTCTTTTGGAGTTATTTTCAATTAAATAACCTGTGTAATTAAGGATACTTCCAATAGGGATTGTTGTAGGTTCTTTAGCTAACATTGCTCCTTCTCTAGAATACGTTATTTCTGGTCTTAACGAATATGCTTCGCTTACCTTTACACTTAAAAGAACTCCCAAATGGAAATTTGCACCCATTTTGGTATCTAAATTGGTAATATCCGCGAAACTTACGCCAGTTCGTAAACCAAATCTAGCTTGTGAATATGAAATTGTAAAGAGCACTAAAAGAGTACTTGTTATAATTATTTTCTTCATAATTGTTGTTTTTTAGTTTATTTTTTTTAACTCAAATTTATAAATAACCCCTAACTGAAGTACTTGGCTATGATTCTTATCGTAATTTCCATTTGAATCACCATTAAACCAATAGTAACTACCGTGAGGGATTGTGTCGACAAAACCTCTTTTAAACCTAGCTTCTATGGCGAAATTTTTAGAAATATCATATCCTACACCTAAAATTACACCTACATTTAATCTTGGAAAAACAGCCTCTAAACCTACCCTGTTATCATTAATATTACCATCTACACGAACACCTATAAAAGGCCCTACTAAGAAATTAAGATTGTTTTTTGTAGTGAATTTATTGATAAACGAAATATCAATAAAATCGATACTTATTCTTTTGGAATTATCTTCAATTAAATAGTCGGTAACAATAATATTTCCAGCTGGAATTGTTGTTGGTTCTTTAGCCAACATTGCTCCTTCTCTAGAATACGTTATTTCTGGTCTTAACGAATATGCTTCGCTTACCTTTACACTTAAAATAGCTCCAAAATGAAAATTTGTACTCATTTTTGTATCTAAATTGGTAATATCTGCAAAACTTACGCCAGTTCGTAAGCCAAATCTAGCTTGTGAAAAACCTACAATACTGCTTAATAGTAATACCGTAATTAATGTTGTTTTTTTCATCTTGTTTTGTTTTTAAATAGTATGCAAAGGTAGTCTTAATAATTAATGTAATTAAGTTGTATTGTCATTTTAAAATTATGATGTTTTAGTTTGATATTATTAGCAATACCATTTGTTACATCGTTAAAATGAATAGTCATTTTTTCTTTTCTTTTAGACGCTCTAATTATTTTAGATAATTGTTTATTATCCTTTTTTAAATGGTAATAATTATCCTTTTTGTTTAGTCTTGTTTTATAGATTAATTGCTTTGGTTTTATAAATTTTTCAATGGATGGATTATATTCATTTACCAGTAAGTGAAAATCTTTTCTCAACGCTTTTACTATTATTTTTCTATTTAATTTATCTACAATATAGTTTACTTTAAATTTTTGTTTTACAAACTCAAAATCAAATATTTTATTACCAAATTCCGTTGTAAAAACTACTCTATGATGGTTTTTTTTAATTTTTTTAATTATTAAAATACCACCAAAATTATTTTTTCCAGCTGTGATTTTTGCTTTGTAAATATAGTCTATATTGGTATCCGAAAAATACGCATTTTCAATAATAATGTCACTATTATATTTGACCAAATTCTTCGTAGTTGCTAAACTACAAGAGCTTAATAAAAAAATTAATATACTAATTATCAAATAACGCATTAGAAATGGGCTTGTTTATTTTTTGATTTGAAAATGTAATTTTGGTATAATCTTTAGATTCTTCAATCATTTTGATTTCTAAAACATGGTGTGTTTTAGCGTCAAAAAGAAGTTCAAATTGACTAATGAATGATTTTAAAGATTTGTCGATAGAGTTAAAACGAACTAAATAGTTTTTTCCTTTTTTATAATAGGTAATGTTAAATTTACTTTCATCAAACATATCGCCTTTTACACTTTTAATAATTAGTGCATTTAGTTCTTTAAATCCTTTATTGGCACTTAAATCTATCTTGCTTTTTGTGCCAGCATCATTTATAAATAACTTATCCTCTTTAAAAATAACACCATACATAAAAGGTGTTTTATATTCCCATTTTATTAAATTAGGAGCTTTAAAGAGTAGTTTTCCTTTAGAAATAATATCTTTCGATAAAAAAGACATATGCTTTGCTTGTACAAAATCATTACTAATAGTAGTAGTTAATGCAGCTGTATTTATTATTTTTTCTTTTAAAGAAATAGCTTCCTTATTACTTAATTCTTTTTGTGAAAAAGAGGTTATTGTAAATAGGAATAAAACTAAACTTACTGAAATTATTTTAGGAAACATTATTTTTTGTTTTAAATAGTTGTTCTATGGTAACCGATTGTATTTTTCTTTCCTCTAAGGAATGCAATAACTGTTCCAAAACAGAAATACTTAATACACTTGTATCGTGTAGTAATAGTATTGCTCCTTTTTTAATTTGCTTATCCACTTTTTTGAATACCTTATTAGCATTTTTAGCAATCGTATCATACGATCTAATACTCCAACCTATGGTAACTAAGTTTAATTTTCGCACTGCTTTTGCTATTCTTGGATTGGTTACTCCAAATGGCGGACGAAACAATAAATTGTTTTTTTTGGTTAATGTTTGTAATAAATTTTGTGTTTTAGTAATATCATCTATAATATCTTGTGGGGATAAAAAGCCGTAATTATTGGTATGTGCGTACGAATGATTAGCTACTAAATGACCTTCTTGAATAATTTTCTCAACTATTTCTGGGTGTTTTTCTATATTTTTTCCAATACAAAAAAAAGTAGCTTTTGCTTGGTGTTTTTTCAACAAATCAAGTACTTGAATGGTGTAAATGGGATGTGGACCGTCATCAAAAGTTAAGGCTATTTCGTTTTTGGTAGTTGTTAGGTTGTGGTGTTTTGCTTTTAAAAAATAGTTCCACCTTATATGAAAGGAACCTATAGTTGTTATGCTTATCCAAAGTAAAAATAATATAGGAAACCAACTATAAAAAAAGGAAAGGTAAAAAAACCCGAAAAGTAGCATTAACAATGCAAAAACAATATTTACATTTTTGAAATTTAACACGATTTTAGCAATGTAAAGCTGTGATTTTCACCTCTATATTGATTGTATAGAAGTACGTATTTAATTGCTTCTTGTTTCTTTACATTTAACTTTAAAGCATTAGGGATTTCTTGGTGTTTACATATTTGTGAAGCTAGCCATAATCCAAAACCCGAAGCTGTATTATAATCACCCGAAAGGTGTTTGTAATATATTTGTTGCGTATCTTCTAAAATGGTGTTTTGTAAATCGGTATATATTGTATCAAACTCTATATCTCCATTTTTACCTAAAACAACCAAATCAACATCTGCAATTTCTAAATTGTTATTAGCTAAAAAGTATCGTAATTTAACTGTAATATTTTCTTTAGGAATTGTATCATAAATTGTAACATCTACTAATTCTGCATAAGTAGTTGCTGTTTTTTTATTTTCTAAACTAAAAAATTGTGCGCCTTCGCTAAAAATAGTTCCTGTTGTATCTGATTTCAACATGCCTTCTTCTAAAATATTTTCCTCCTTTACATGACCAATTAATTGGTGTAGTTTAGTAGTATATTCACCTATTTCATCTACGCCGCCAACTAAAATAGACGCATCTTCACCTTCGTTAAAAATCAATAAAGCATCTATTAATGCCGATTCTAAAGATGTTGCACTATGCACATAGGTAACATTATAAGCTTTACATTGCAATCCTAAAGCTATTTGTCCGCCAACAGTATTGTGTGTAGATTGTATAAACGAAGTTGGCGTTAAAAATTGCTCATCATTATCTACAATGTTTTTTAAAAATTTATCCGAATCAATAACACAACCCAAACCTGTACCAGTAATAATGGCGTCTGGCATTGTTATATTGGCATCTGATAATGCTCTAGACGCTGCAACTACACCATTTTTTACACCATTTGCCATGCGTCTTATCATAGCAGGTTTTATATAATCTCTATAATTTGGTTTATGAGCTAAAACAATATTTTCAATAAGCTCTTCTTGCTTTTCTAAAAAAGTAGCATAGTCTATTGTATCTTGAGCCGATACACAACCTAATCCATTTATATAACAATTTTTCATACCTTAATCTTTAGAAAAAATTAATGTGGAACAGTTTCCGCCAAACCCAAAAGAATTAGACAATACGTGTTGTATTTTTTTGGTAATCACTTCGGTTTTTGGGGTTAAATTGGTTTCCAAAATTGGCGTTTCAAAATTCAAATTGGGAAAAACAACTTCGTTTTGAATCGCTAAAATAGCATACACAGCTTCAATTGCTGCTGCTGCTGCTAAAGTATGACCAGTATATGCTTTTGTGGAACTAAAATCAGGTACATTTTTACCAAAAACATTTCGTAAAGCATGACTTTCGGACAAATCGTTATTGGGTGTTGCTGTTCCGTGTGCATTGATATAATCAATATCGCTTGATTTTAAATTAGCTATTTTTAATGCTTTTTGCATAGCTAAAGTTGCTCCTTCGCCATTAGCAGAAGAAGCTGTTTGATGAAACGCATCGTTTGCATTGGCATAACCAGAAACATAAGCCAATACCTTTTTCTTTGTTGCTTTTACAACCGCATCGGATTCTAAAACTAAATAAGCCGCAGCTTCGCCTAGGTTCAAACCTGTTCTATTGGCATCAAACGGCTTACAATCGGTTTCTGATAATATCATTAAGGTTTTAAAACCATTGATAGTAAATTTTGATAAGCAATCTGATCCACCAACAATTACGCGGTCTAATTTACCTGCTTTGATGAGTCTTGCACCTAACATAATAGCGTTTGCAGAAGACGAACAAGCAGTACTTATCGTAGTTACAAAGTCTGTAATTCCTAGACTTTTTGCTATTTTTTGAGTTGCATCACCAGCGTGATGTGCAGCAATATATTTCCTGTTTTTATCTTCCTTAAATTGGGAATAATAATGTTTTTCGGTCTTGTCCATACCGCCAACGCTAGTTGCTGAAATAAAACCTGTCTTATAGGAAGTTATATTGGTAATATTCGCGTTTTTAACCGCTTGTTTTGCAGCAAATTCACCTAACATTGCGGTTCTTGAATAACTATTATCTTCTGGTAAATTTAATAATTTTTCAAAATCGGTATTACTATACGGTATTTCACCTACTTTAATTACATTGTTATGGTTGGTTTCTATTTTTTTAATTCTAGAAATTCCATTTTTTTTTGTAATTAAAGCTTGGTAGTTTTCTTCTACATTGTTTCCAATGGAAGAAATTATTCCCATACCTGTAACAGCAATGCCTTTATTCATATTACTTTGTCTTGTTTTTTTGTATGTATTTTGCCATAGTTTCTATAGATTCAAAAATAGCTTTTCCGTCTTTTGGATCGGCAATTTTAATACCATAATCTTTATCTAATAAAACTATTAACTCTAATGCATCGATAGAATCTAATCCTAATCCTTCGCCAAATAATGAATCATTATCGTCAATATCTTCTACATTAAAATCTTCTAAGTTTAAGTTTTCAATGATTTTTGCTTTTAATTCTTGTTTTAATTCTTCCATAATTTAATCTTGATATAATTTTTGTAATTGTTCTTTAGTGTGTTTTATTTTTCCGTTTTCTGAAACCAAATATACAAAGGCTTCGTAATTAGTATCGTTATCTACGTTTGTCCAACCTGCTAAAAC
>CAZOQL010000011.1:0-31976 GCA_964582005.1 uncultured Flavobacteriaceae bacterium
TCACTAGGTTTCATTTTTTTTGAAAGTACTAAGCTTAATTGCTTTCTTCGTAACGCACTATCATAACGCTCTTTTTCTAGTTTGGTTTCTGGTATTATTGCTGGTACTTTTACAGGAGTTCCAGTTCTATCAACGGCAACAAATGTATAAATTCCTTCGTTTACTTTGGTGCGTTCTTGAGATTCTCTATCTTCTATCCAAACATCTATAAAAATTTCCATAGAACTTCTAAAAGCTCTAGATACTTTGGCTTCAATAGTTACTACAGATCCAACAGGAACGGCTTTGGTAAAAACAACTTGGTTTACCGATGCAGTAACTACAATTCTGCGAGAATGCCTTTGTGCTGAAATACTTGAAGCTCTATCCATACGAGATAATATTTCACCTCCAAAAAGATTATTTAATGCGTTAGTTTCGCCTGGCAATACAATATCAGTCAATATGGTTAAGGATTCTTTGGGCGTTTTAGAGTTCATTTCTTTTTTTTACAAAAATACTTGAAATCTAATTACTAGCCATGCTTATTTATAAAATTTAAACTAGTTTTGAATTAATATAAGAATTGTTACTCTTTAATTAACAACCAAGCATCACTTGCTGTATTCTTTTTAATTAAAGTTAATGCCGTTTTTGCTTTTTCTAAAGAGAAAAAACTTTCAAATGCGACTTGGGTTAAGTTCCATTTATTTTTACCAACAATTTTTGCTGTAAATCCTTTTTTGGTAAGTTGATTTACTTTTTTTGCAGCATTTTTAGTATTTCGAAAAGCACCAGCAATAATATGGTATTTTTTAATTGGTGCAATGGTATTTAATCTAATAGTTGGTAAAGGGTTCGTTATAACAAAGGTGGCAGTTTGAATTTCATATTCACGTTGCTTTTGTAATTCTTGAATTGTAGCAATTTGTTGTTTTTCTACATTATTTTGATACACTTTTGTAGCTAAAACACCAATAATAGAAGCTCCTAAAACAAATATTGCGGCATATTTTAAGAGATTGGATCTAGTATTAGAAGAAGGAATTGTCTTTAAAGACGCTTCCTCTAAAGTAATAGTTTGTTCTTGCTTTACTAATGGAATTATTTTCACATCCGAATTAACAATAACAGGTTGTAAGCGTTGTACCGAATTAGCAACAAAAGAGTTTAAACCAAACGAGGATGTTAAATAATTTTTTGTACTATCTGGTTCAAATTGTATGTTATCATTTTCAATAGTAAAAGAACCAATACCTTTTAACTCTAAATTGTTATCTATTAATTTATTAATCCAAGACTCTACTTCAAAATTAATAAAATTTAGTGCCGTTTCGTAAGGCATTTTATCTGTAGTAGCAATATGATTGGCTAATAAACCATCGTTGTTTTGTATAAGTGCATTAAAGGTAATTTGTTTATATGGCGGACACATGGTATTGTCTTTAATTTGGGCTGGTTTATGGTTTAAAATAAAACCACCAAAATCTGGCACAATAACACAATCGTAACGATACAATAAATCTTTAATGTAATTTTCTAAGGTCATAAGGTAAATACAAATGTAAGTAAAAAATAGGATTTATACCTTTGTAAGCGTAATTGTTTTTGGTATAGAGAAATCATTGGGGGTTTTTCTTCTCTTTTTTCTGTAGTCATTGTAAATCATTGAGTTTACCTGCCAAGTAATTGTTTCCTTACACGAATCGCATTTTTTTTGCTGATATTTAATTAGTAATTCACCATATTTAAACGTATGAATACCATCACCAAGTAATACATTATCTTTTATTAACCCAGTAAATTTTTTTTTATCATTGGAATTTAACATTATGCTGTGACCAAAAAACAGATTAAACTCTTTATCTAATAATTTATTAGAGTCATATATTATTTTATCATCTTCTTTTAAAGAATAATCTCCTTTTAAAATATTACCTTCTATAAAAAAATGTACGGTAAATGTTTGTTTATTGTCTTTCCATTCCCAATTACCCTTAATTGATGTAAGGTTTTTATTTACTTGAGCATTACTTATGGAAAAAAATCCAATCACCAAAATATTTAAAATTAGTTTCATAAAACAATAATTTAAAATTACTAAGGGGAAAGTTATGAAACAAATATACTAAAAATATTACAATCTATTTTTTATAGGCAGATGCACTACTTTTTTGGTTTCAAAAAAAGCATCGTTAAAAAATGTTGTAATTGGGTATAAAGTAGCTTTTGGGAAATTAATTAATTCTTCGGTTAAATCACCACCTTTTAAATATAAGATACCGTTTTTGAGTTCATGCTTGTGTTTTGTTGCTACTTTTTTACGAATCCATTTGGTGAAATTATCCATTTTAGTAACTGCTCTACTAATGATAAAATCAAATTCACCATTTATGTTTTCGGCTCTACTATGATACGCTTTTACGTTTTTTAAACCCAATGCTAAGCTAATTTCTTTTACCACTTTTATTTTTTTACCTATAGAGTCTACCAAGATAAAATTACTCTTAGGAAACAGTATAGCCAAAGGTATTCCTGGAAAACCGCCACCAGTACCAACGTCTAAAATAGAAGATTTTGGTTTAAATTCTTGTACTTTGGCAATTGCTAAAGAATGTAAAACATGGCGTAAATATAAAGCATCAATATCTTTACGAGAGATTACATTTATTTGTGCATTCCATTCTTTATACAAATTTTCTAGCTGTGAAAATTGTTGTAATTGTTCTTCCGTTAAATTCGGAAAGTAATTCTTAATTTGATCCATATATAAAAGCAACAAATATACATTTTTTATTAATTTTTTTTCAAAAAATGACAAATGTTAGTTCTATATAATAAAAAAACTATAATTTCGTTATTTATTATTAATATAAATTAGAAATATATGGAAACTAACACTATTCGATTTTCAAATATAGATAAAACAAAATTTTTTAGAACTTTAAATAAAAAAGTTAATACTTATTTTAAGGATAATAACCTTAAAAAAACAGGAAACACTAAATTATACCTTAAGGCAATTTTTATGTTTACTTTATTTATTGTGCCATTAATTTTTATTTTCACCGTAGACTTATCTGGTTGGATACAGGCTTTATTGATGGTAGTTATTGGTATTGGTATGGCTGGAGTTGGTATGAATGTAATGCACGATGCTAATCATGGTTCTTTTTCAAGTAAAAATTGGGTTAATAAATTAATGGGCGGAAGTATTTATATTCTGGCTGGAAACGATTATAATTGGAAAGTACAACACAATGTGCTACATCACACGTATACAAATATTCAAGGACACGATGAAGATATTGATGCTGGTAGAATTATACGATTTTCAAAACACACTAAATGGTTAAAAATTCATAAGTATCAAAAATACTATGCATTTTTATTATATGGTTTATTAACTATCAATTGGGCAATTACAACCGATTTTAAACAATCGTATCATTATTTAAAAAAGAAATTGTCGTATGGTAAATTTCCTAATCCAGCAACGCAATGGACTAAATTAATCATCGGAAAAATTCTCTACTATGCCATTTGGATCGCTTTACCTCTTGTTTTAGGTTTTGCTTTGTGGAAAGTTTTAATAGGTTTTTTCATTATGCATTATACCGCAGGAATCATTTTAAGTGTAGTTTTTCAATTAGCACACGTTATGCCAAATACTGAAATGCCTTTACCAGATGATCAAGGAAATATGAAAAATACTTGGGCAATTCACCAATTATTTACTACGTCTAATTTTGCTCCAAAAAATTGGTTGGTTCGCTTTTTTACTGGCGGATTAAATTACCAAGTAGAACATCATTTATTCGCTCAAATTAGTCATATTCATTACAAAAAAATCGCAAAAATTGTTAAAGAAACTGCTTTAGAATTTAAATTGCCATATAATGAATATAATACTATGTGGCGAGCTGTTAAAGAACATTACAACCAATTAAAAGTATTGGGTAAAAAACCAGCACTTGTTTAAGTAAATGCTAAATATAAAAACAAAATCCAAAAGTTAATTCCTTTTGGATTTTGTTTTTTATAAATATATTTGCAATGAATTAGATTTAAAACTTAAAATCACATCCATGAAAAAGCAACTTTCCAACCGAATTAATAACCTGCCAATTTCACAAACTTTAGCAATGGCTGCCAAAGCAAGAGAATTAAAAGAAGCAGGTAAAGACATTATTAGCTTAAGTTTGGGTGAACCCGATTTTAATACGCCTGACTTTGTTAAACAAGCTGCAATACAGGCTATAAATGACAACTATAATTCGTACACACCAGTAAATGGTTATCTAGAACTAAGGGAGTCGATTAGCAGAAAATTTAAACGAGATAATAAATTAGAGTATACCGTAAATCAAATTGTGGTTTCTACAGGTGCTAAACAAGCTTTAGCAAATATTGCCTTGGTATTATTAAATCCTGGTGACGAAGTACTTTTACCAGCGCCATATTGGGTGAGTTATGATGCGTTGGTTAATCTTTCGGAAGCAGTTTCGGTAGAAATACCAACCAATATTGAAAGTGATTTTAAAATTACACCACAACAATTAGAAGATGCTATTACACCAAAAACAAAATTGATTTTTTTTAATTCGCCAAACAACCCAAGCGGATCGGTTTATAGCGAAGTAGAATATAGAGCTTTAGCCGATGTTTTGGTAAAATATCCAACTATTTATATAATTTCTGATGAAATTTATGAACATATTTTATTTAAAGGCGTTAATTTTAGTTTTGCGAGAATACCAGCAATGTATGATAGAACCATAACGGTAAATGGTGTTTCTAAATCCTTTGCTATGACCGGTTGGCGTATTGGTTACATTGGCGCACCAGATTGGATTGCCAAAGCATGTAATAAAATGCAAGGACAAATTACTTCAGGAGCAAATTGTATTGCGCAAATGGCAACTATTGCCGCTTTAGATGCGCCAGTTTCTAAAATAAAATTTATGGTAGACGAATTTTTAGTTCGCCGTAATTTAATATTAGATTTATTGTCTAAAATTAAAGGATTCAACCTAAATATTCCCGAAGGTGCTTTTTATGTTTTTCCAGATATTTCGTATTATTTTAGTAAAACAATAGCAAATGTAAAAATTAATAATGCCTCCGATTTTTCTATGCTATTATTAGAAAAAGCGAATGTTGCAACCGTTACTGGTGATGCTTTTGGACAACCCAATTGCATACGTTTTTCGTATGCTACATCGCAAAAATTATTAATTGAGGCAACAAAGCGAATAGCTAATTTATTACAATAAATGTTTGAAATAAAACTATAAATATGTCATATAAAATAAAATTTCATACTAAATGGGCAGATTTTGATGCCAACAAGCATATGCGTCATTCTGCATTTAACGATTATGCTGCCGAAGCACGTTTGCGATTTTTAAATGAAAACGGTTTTAGTATTTCTCTTATGGAAGAACATAATATAGGTCCTGTATTATTTTCAGAAAACACCATTTTTAGACGCGAAATTAAGTTAGGAGAAGATATAGAAGTTGAGTTATTTCTAGAAGCAGCTTCCAAAAAAGGAGAACGTTTTAAAATCAAACACATTTTATATAGGCAAGATGGTGTTGTTGCTGCAACAATTTTAGTATACATTGCTTGGATTGATATTAGTAAACGAAAATTAACAATGCCTCCAAACGAAATTATAGAAACCTTTAAAGTTTTAGAACAAACCGATACTTTTGAAGAGATTATACTTAAAAAATAAATTATGAAAAATCGTAAAATACTATATGTAATTTTCACCTTAATTATTGCTTCGTATGTTTATATACAAAAAGACACTACTACAAATACAACAGCTACTGATAATGATGGTGTTATAGATGTTATTGATAAAACAGATTTTAATTTTTTACCAAGCTCTACAACCAGCCAAATTATAAAACACCAATATTATACCTTATCGTATAACGAAAAGCACGAACAAGCCGAATGGGTTGCTTACGCTTTAACACCCGCACATTTAAAACGTATTGATAGAAAAAGACCCTATTTTATTTATGATAAGAAAGTAAAAACCAGATCGGCAAATTATCGTAATTATAAAAAATCAGGTTACGATAAAGGGCATTTGGTACCAGCTGGCGATATGCGTTTTTCTTTAAAGGCATATAACGATACTTTTTTTACTTCTAATATTTCGCCACAAAATCACGATTTTAACGCTGGTATTTGGAATACTTTAGAGAAAAAAACAAGATATTGGACTAAAAAATATGGAAAATTATATGTGATAACTGGCGGAATTTTAACCGATGGATTACCAAAAATTGGACAAGAAAATGTTTCTGTTCCTAAGCATTTTTATAAAATAGTATTAGATTATACCGAGCCTGATGTAAAAGCTATTGCATTTTTAATGCCTAATAAAGAAGAAAATAAAGCGCTATATAAATATGTAGTTTCTATCGATAAAATTGAACAATTAACGGGTATTGACTTTTTTCCAGCTTTACCAGATACTATAGAAAAACAGCTAGAATCTAAAAAAGATTATAAAGGTTGGAGTTTTAGGTAGATTATAAATTTTCTAGAATACCTTTATATTCAATGTGAATTTGTTGCCATTTTGCACAAAACAAAGAAGGGCTTCTCTAATGAGAAACCCTTCTTGCGATTGGTGGTTTAAACCAATCTAATCAACTAACCAAACCTTATCTTTATATTTTTCTATTACTAATTTTAGTAATATGTTGTTTTCTTGTTTTTGTTTTACGTGTTACTTTAAAACGTTTTCTGCCTTCTTTTACTTTTGTCGAAGTTGCTTTAGCATCCTTACTAGGTTTTTTATAAATAATATTTTCTCTACCTATAAATTCATATGTCGTATCTGAATTATAATGATATAAACTTATACTTCCGTCATCTATAACGCTCAATTCAAATTCTTCATTGCCTGAACCATCATAATGTAATGTTAATATTTTTAAATCCGCTACATTTTGTACATCAAATACTTCGTACTCTCCAGTAAAATCCCATAATAAATTGTGTATGGATGTACCAACTACATCTTGTGAAGATTGAAATACATTCACGTTTTCAGGTATATAAGCTAAGAAGTTCTCATCATCAAAAGCATTGGTTGTTCCGCCAATAGTAGCTGATTTTTCCCAAGCTACGTATTCTTGTAAAAAGTATTCAATATTATCATAAAACACTTGGTCGTAATCAAAATTACTTACACTATAACCAATTAAAGTGTAGGTTACATTACTATGTATACTTCGTAGTTTTATTTTATTATTGGATACTTGTATTACTTCTAAATCTATGTTTCCGTCTAAATCGTGATCAATTCGTATTTCCTGACCATAGGTATCATAATATCCTATTTGATCTCCGTAACCATTACCAACACTGCCTAAATCTACTAAATTATTATTTGCAAAGATGTTTCCGTTTTGAAAAGAAAGCGTAAAAGCTAAGGATAAAAAACGAACATCTCTTGATCCAACAGTTTGGTTGGAATCAATATACCAAAGATCTTTAGATTGTAATAATTCTTCTAAAGAAATTGCATCGTTATTATAATTATTATCTTCAACAATACACGAAGTGAACGATATTGCTATAATAAGCATTATGATTATTTGTTTTATTGTTTTCATAATTGGTGTTTTAAATGTTACTGCTTAGTTACATTCAAACTTTATGCCAAAGTTATTTAAAACCATCTAAAATTAATTTAAAAATCAAATAATCAATAGGTTAAGTATTTTATAATTATGGATAATAGATTGTTTCCTTTCTATTCAATTCTATTTTAGAGCTTAATTTTTGGTTGTTTTTAGTGAAATATAGAATAGCCTCTCCTTTTTTTAACATAGGATGTTCTTTTTTTACAGGAGCTTTATTGCCATATTCCTTTTGTACATTACCATGTATAACCAAGTTTTCTTTTCTTGTAGAGGTATTTATATTTGCTTCTAAAAACAGTTTTAAACCTTTAAAGTTAGTTATTAAAGGTGCTTTGTTATTTTGAAAATAAATATTTTGATAGCTTGTATTCTTATCAAAATCAATTCCGTTAATACGAATAGTAATTCCGTGAACACCTTCTTGACCACCATACCAATTTTGGTACGTAGCATTGGTTATAGTGAATGGTAAATTAGTAGTTGAAGTCTTTTCTGTACTTTTACAGCTACTAATTACTACTAGAAGTAAAGTAAATATTATATATTTCATAGGTTTTTTTGTGGTTAGCCTAAATACATACAAATATATAACAATAAAAATGCCATAAATAATTATTTATGGCATTGTATACTTATTAAAATCATTAATGAAACTTATTTTATTTCCATAAGAAATGGCATTCTAGCTTGGATACCTTTTAGTTGCGAAAACTCTTTAATGTTTTTATACATCAAGTAGTTTTCTGTACCAATTTCATTTTTTATTACATTCTCTGTAATAGCTTTCATAAAAGGAGATTTTTTAAATGCATCACCAAAATCTTTTACGAATCGAGGATAATTTTTTACTTTGTACGAAGCAATATTTGCAAGTTCAGCAGCATAAGCAACTGCGTCATCTAAGTTACCTAGTTCGTCTACCAAGCCATTTTCTTTTGCTTGTTTACCTGTCCAGACTCTACCTTGTGCAATTTCATTTACTTGCTCGATTGTCATTTTTCTACCATCGGAAACTCGCTGCACAAAGGTTGTATAAACATCTTCAACTCCTTCTTTAGTAACATTATAAAACTCTTTAGAAATAGGTTCAAAAACACTGTAACCAATAGCTTGTTTGTTGGTCATCACTTGCTCGGCATTAATACCCATATTACCAACCAATTTACTAAAATTTGGTACGGCACCAAATACACCAATAGATCCTGTTATTGTAGTAGGTTCTGCAAATATTTTAGTAGCATTACATGCGATATAATAACCGCCAGATGCTGCTAAATTACCCATAGAAACAACTAATGGTTTTTCTTTTTTGGTTAATTCTAACTCACGCCAAATAAGTTCAGAGGCAAGTGCCGATCCACCTGGAGAATTAACGCGTAAAACAATGGCTTTTACATCTTTGTTTTTTACTGCTTTACGTAAAGCTTCTATTATTTTTTCTTGACCAATGTAGGTTTCATCACCTTCTCCATATTTAATTTCGCCTTGCGCATAAATTACGGCAATTCTATCTTTGGCAGTAGATTTAATTACTCCTTGACCAGATTTTATATATTTTTTTAAACTTATGGTATTTAATTTTTTGTCTTTTGCAATGCCTAAATTATTTTTTAATAAGGCATCGTATTCATCTAAATAAATACTATTATCTACTAATTTATTTTCCATTGCTAAACGTGCATTTCTACCTAATAAATCATCTGCTATGGCATCTATTTGTGTAACGGAAATGTTTCTACTTGCCGCCATATCCTCTTTAAATTCACCCCAAATGGATTCTAATAATTGGGTTACTTGTTCTCTATTGGCATCACTTATTTCGCTAGCAATAAAACCTTCTACCGCGCTTTTGTATTTTCCGTGACGGATTACTTCCATCTTTATACCGTATTTATCTTGAAAATCTTTAAAGAATAATAACTCCGTTCCTAAACCTTTTAAATCAACGCCACCAACGGGATTTACATAAAGAGAATCGGCAACAGAACTTAAATAATAGGCAGATTGCCCGTAATAATCGGCATAAGAAGTAATAAATTTACCAGATTCTTTAAATTCTTCTAATTTATTTCGGATGGCTTGTGTTTGTGCAATACCAGCTCTAAGACCTAAAATTTTTATACTAATACCTTTAATTCTGTTATCGGTTTTAGCATTTTCAATAGCTGCCAAAATTTGATGTAAAGACATTATTTTATTTTTTTCACCAAGTAATTCTGCTAAAGGATCTTTTACATTATAGTCATCCTTAATTGGCGTTTCAAATTGGAGTTCTAAAACAGAGTTGTTTTTAACCACCATTTTATTGTCTTTAGAGAACGCTGCAAGCATAGCAAAAATCATAAAGAATAAAAAAAAGGCAATAAATACGCCTAATATAGTTGCTAATAAGTTTCTTAAAAATTTCATTTTTTTTTGTTTAAATAATTATGTTAATAGGACGTTTATTTATCACAAACGTTACAATTTTTTGTTAAAAATGTTTATAAGTCGAAATGCAAAAGTAAGTGTTTTGAAATTGTTTTTAGTTTCTTTGTAGCCTAAATGAAAAAACCACAAACACTTTTTTTATCTCTAGGTACTAATCAAGGCGATAAATTACATAATTTACAAAATGCTATGCATAAAATTGCAGATAGTATTGGTAAAATTAGTAATGTTTCATCTGTTTACAAAACAAAATCTTGGGGTTTTGATAGTGCTGATTTTTTAAATATTTGTTTGGAAGTTTCTACCAATATAAGTTCTAATTTACTTTGGTCTAAAATAATTGAAATAGAAACCTCACTTGGTCGTAATAGAAGTAAAAATACAGCTATTTATCAAGAAAGAACTATTGATATTGATGTATTATTAATAGATAATGACATTATCCTATCTAAAGAATTGATAGTACCACATGCTAAAATGTTAGAGCGAAAGTTTGTTTTGATTCCTTTAGCAGAAATTGCACCTAATATTTTACATCCTGTTGTAAAAAACACGATTTCTTATTGCTTATCGCATTGTACAGACACAAGTGACGTGATTAAAACCGATTTGCAATTACAAAAACCAATTGCTTTAGACGAAAAGTACAATTATATTGCTATTGAAGGAAATATTGGTGCAGGAAAAACCACACTTTCTAATTTAATGGGAGCCGAATTTAATGCGCGTTTGGTTTTAGAGCGTTTTGCTGAAAATCCATTTTTACCTAAATTCTATGAAGATAAAGATCGCTTTGCTTTTCCGTTAGAAATGAGTTTTTTGGCAGATAGATACCAGCAATTATCCGATGATTTAGCACAATTTAATTTGTTTAAAAATTTAATAATTTCGGATTATTATATTTTTAAGTCTTTAATTTTTTCTCAAATCACTTTACAAAAAGAAGAGTTTACGCTGTACAGACGTATTTTTGATGTTATGTATAAAGAAATTACCAAACCAGATTTATACATTTATTTGTACCAAAACACCGATAGATTATTGGACAATATCAAAAAACGTGGACGAGAATATGAAAAAAATATTACACCAGAATATTTAGATAATTTACATAAAGGTTATTTCAATTTTATAAAATCACAACAAGATTTAAACACCTTGGTTATTGATGTTTCGGAGATGGATTTTGTACAAAACAAAGTCGATTACGATACTATTATAAAGCAAATAAAAGCGTTTTAATCCGTGATTTTAATAATTCGTTTTGCTTCATTGCCAAATTCATCTACTGCGGTAATGCTGTGTTTTCCTTTTGTTTTTGGATGAATAGCCATTTCATGAATGTTTTTGGTAGTACCAATATAAGTAGTATTTAAATACCAAAAAACTTTAGTTTCGGGCGTTGCATGCACTAATTTAAAAATAACACCATTGATTGTACCATCAAAATCTTTAGGTAAAAAGATATTGGTAAATGCTTTAGGGTAAATAAAATCCATTATTTTAAAAGACTCGCTTAGACATGAATTTTTAAATTTGGGTAAGGTTTTGTATAACGGATTTTTTTGTTTGTAATAATATTCCATTAATGGTGGTAAAACAAACCAAGATTGGTGATTCATTTTACTTAACGGATAACAACTTGTATTAACTTGGTAGTTTTTTGACGCATCTAAATGCACCCAAAAATGATACGGACAAGGTTTGGTTTTAAGACCTGTTGTTTGTACATAAATACGGTCTTTTTTGGTGCAATAATTAGATGCTCTATAGCCACTTTTTGAGCAAACTAAAATTTGGATAAGTTCATCAAAAGGTTTTTCAAACCAATCACTTTTTGGTAGTTCATCAAAAATATCAAATAAAATTGGTGCTGCTGTTTGTACACCAACCAAACCTGGTCTTCCTTCGCCATCGGCATTACCAACCCAAACGCCAACCACATAGTCTTTTGTAGTGCCAATTGCCCAAGCATCTCTAAAACCAAAGCTAGTTCCTGTTTTCCAAGCAATTTCTTTTGAGGAATCAAAAAACTCCCAATTATCTTCGCCTTCGGGTCTATTTACTTCTTTTAATGCTTTATAGGTTAAATAAATGGAACCTGCATCAAACAAAGTTTTCTCTGTATTAATTTTACCGAAATTTATTTTTTTATTTGCAAAATAAGTTGGTTCTACAAATTCATTTTCATAGTATTTTCCTGCTAAATCATTGTAATGATTTAAAGTAGAACTTAATGATGCAAAGCTTTTACAAAGATCCCAAAGGTTGGATTCTGCACCGCCTAAAATTAAGGATAAACCGTAATGATTGGCATCGTATTTAATATCTTTTAATTCTAATTTTTTTAAATAATGGTAAAATCGATCTAAACCAAATTGCTGTAACATTCTAACTGCTGGCACATTTAAAGATCTGGATAAGGCTTTACTAGCTGGCACAGCACCATCGTATTCTTGATTAAAATTTACAGGATTGTAACTGGCTATTTGCGTTGGCACATCAACAACCAAAGTGTTTGGTAAAATTTCACCAGCATCAAGCATTGCGGCATATAAAAAAGGCTTTAAAATACTACCTGTACTTCTGGGCTTGTTAATAATATCGACACTTTTTTGATGTTCCTTATCGGTTGGCGAATTGCCAATATAACTTAGTACTTTTCTGGTTTTAACATCTAAAACCAACACAGCAATGTTGTAAATTTGGTTTTGTTTTAGATTTTGATAATGTCTTTTTACAATGGTATTTGTTCTTTTTTGCAAATTAATATCAATGGATGTTTTTATTAATTCGCCTTGGTATTTTTGATCTATTTTTTGTAATAAATGCGGTGTAATTTGAGGTAATCTATACGGTTTTTGAGGTAATTCTTCTAACAAAGCCAGTTGATAAGTTAGCTTATTGATGTTGTTGTTTTTATACAGTTTTTGTAATAATCTATTCCTTTTTTTAAGGAGTCGCATTTGGTTTTTACCTGGATAAATCAAACTTGGTGCATTTGGTAAAACGGCAAGTGTAGCGGTTTCTGCCCAAGATAATTCGTTGGCTTTTCGTCCAAAATAGCGCCACGAAGCAGCTTCAATACCAACTACATTGCCACCAAATGGCGCATTAGATGCGTATAATGTTAAAATTTCTTTTTTAGAATATCTACATTCTAAACGTGTAGCCAAAATGAGCTCTTTTATTTTTTCAACATAAGTTCTTTTTTGTCCTTTTCTAGATAATCTAATTACTTGTTGGGTTAAGGTACTTCCGCCTCGTTTTATTTTATCCGATTTTAAATTTTGAGAAAAAGCTTTTGCCATTGAAATTGGATTAAACCCAAAATGTTTGTAGAAATAAGCATCTTCAAATTGTATAATACTTTGTTTAAATTTATACGGAATACTATCTTGTTTGGGGAAACGCCATTGTCCGTCATCGGCAATTTTAGCACCTAATAATGTACTGTTGGAACTTTGTATTATAGTTGAAGTGGGTTCGTTAAATAAAATGGTTGGTAAGGAAAAATAATACCAAACTAACAATATTAAAAGAAAGAGGCTTTTCTTTTTGTTATATTTTATGTATCGGATTGGTGTTTTCATAGCTAATGAAAAAAAGATACTTATGTAAGTTTTTCTTGCCACAGCCAAGCGCTACGTAAGGCATCTTCTAAAGTTAATTTATTTTTCCAACCTAATTCAGTATTTGCTAAAGTAGTATCTGCGTAAGCTGTAGTAATATCTCCAGCTCGTCTTGGTTCAATTTTATAGTTTAGTTTTACATTATTGGCTTTTTCAAATGCGTTTATGACATCTAAAACCGAAGAGCCTTTACCAGTACCAATATTAAAAAATTCCATAGGTAATTTATTTTTATTGGTAAGTAATCTTTTCATTGCTATGATGTGTGCTTTTGCCAAATCAACCACATGGATATAATCTCTTACCGCAGTGCCATCTGGTGTATTGTAATCGTCTCCAAATACGGACAAACATGCACGGATTCCTGCTACAGTTTGCGTTACATACGGAATCAAATTTTGAGGAACGCCAATAGGTAATTCGCCAATTAAAATACTATCGTGTCCGCCAATGGGATTAAAGTAACGCAATGCAATGGCGTTTAAGTCACTAATTTTTGTTGTGTCTGCTATTATTTCTTCTCCCATTTGTTTGGTATTTCCATAAGGAGATTCGGCTATTTTGATAGCTGCTTTTTCGGTAATTGGTAATTCATCGGCTTGTCCGTAAACAGTACAAGAAGAACTAAAAATTAAATTGGTAACTTTATTAGTTTGCATTTCTTGTAAAAGATACACCAAGGTATTTATATTATTTTCATAATATTTTAGTGGATTCTCAACGCTTTCGCCAACCGCTTTAGAAGCAGCAAAATGAATGACACCATCTATTTTATGGTTTTCAAAAAAATGATTTATTGCTTTTTTATCTTTTAAATCTAGTTGATGAAAATCAGGCTTTTTATTAGTAATAGCAGTTATTCCATCTAAAACTGCCATAGTAGAATTAGATAAGTTATCTATAATAACTACGTCAAAACCTTCGTTTTGTAACTCTACAACCGTATGTGAACCAATAAATCCTAAACCGCCAGTTACTAGTATTTTTTTCATTAATTTTTTACTTTAAATTACTTACAAAAAGCTAAAATAGCATCTACAATAAATTGTTGTTGTTCTTCGTCTAATTCGGTATGCATAGGTAAAGAAATAACCGTTTCAATTAGCTTATTAGTTACTTTAAAATCATTTTCGTTGTATCGTTCATCGGCATAAGCCTTTTGAGAATGTAAAGGCACTGGATAGTAAATAGCATTTGGTATTCCTTGATCTAATAAATGTTGATGCAATGCATTTCGATCTACATTATTGGTTTTTAAAGTATACTGGTGAAAAACATGGGTCGAAAAATCACTAATGATTGGTGTCTCTATTTTAGAGCAATCCGCGAAAGCATCACTGTAAAATTTCGCTGCTTTTTGACGTGCATTACAGAAATCATCTAATAATGGTAATTTTATTTGTAAAACTGCGGCTTGTAAACTATCTAAACGAGAATTTACGCCTACAACATCGTGGTAATAACGTTTGTACATTCCGTGATTTACAATGCCACGAATGATATGTGCTAAATCATCATCGTTAGTGAAAATTGCGCCACCATCGCCATAACAGCCTAAGTTTTTAGATGGAAAAAAGGAAGTTGTCCCTACATTACCCATAGTTCCTGCTTTCTTTTTTGTTCCGTTAGAAAACGTATAATCAGCACCAATTGCTTGCGCATTATCTTCAATAATAAATAAATTATGTTCCTTGGCAATTGTTAAAATTGCTTCCATATTGGCACATTGTCCAAATAAATGTACGGGTACAATTGCTTTGGTTTTTGGTGTAATGGCTTTTTTAAGAGCGTCTATATCCATATTAAAAGTAGCCTCTTCAACATCAATCAAAACTGGCGTTAAATTTAGTAAGGCTATTACTTCAACAGTTGCCGCAAAAGTAAAATCTACCGTAATAACCTCATCGCCTGGTTGTAAACCCAAACCCATCATAGCTATTTGTAAGGCATCGGTTCCGTTTGCACACGGAATTACGTGTTTTACGTCTAAATATTTTTCTAAATCAGACTGAAAACCTTTTACTTCTGGTCCGCCAATATAATAAGCCGTATCTAATATGCTTGCAAAAGCAGCATTAATTTGTGGTTTTATATGTTTGTATTGACCAATTAAGTCAACCATTTGAATTTTTTTCATTATAAAAATATAGTTTAAATTGAACTTCAAAAATACAACTATTTTCATGATGAAAAAATGATTACTTTTGAAATAAATAGTCTTACAAAAATGAAATACCTAAAAACTTTTAAAGCAAATGCCTTAACCACTTTTGTTATAGCAGTAATTTGTTTTATAATTTTACTAAAATCAAATTATCTAAAAAATATAGGAATGGCGGCAGTTGTTGTAATGTGGATGCCAATTTTTTTAGGAATAGTTACATTTCTAATTTATTCCATAACCAATTATTTTACAAAAAAGTACGCTTATATAGTTACTATTTTAGGAGGTTTATGGAACATTTTGTATGTGATTTCAATTTATTTTGAAACAAAATAAAAAAACTGTCAAGAGATCATTTAAAGGGATAAATCTAATGACAGTTTTCAACTAACAACTATTTTTATACGTTTTGTATTTCAAAGCAAATTCCCCAATGTGTTAAGGACAATACAAATTTAGCTTGTTTTAGAATTCCTTGAAAGGGGAAAAACACCCTTTTTCTTTAGAATTTTAAATAATTACTTCAAAAAAGAAGCTATTGTTCGTTATTTAGTTTTTATTTTTGTTGCCCGAAATGTATTTTTTGTATAACATATTTGTAGTATTACTTAGTTGGTTGATAAAGCCAGTAGCTTTGTTTCATAAAAAAATCAAATTATTTGTAGATGGAAGAAAGGCTACGTTCTCTAAATTAAGTGCTATTAAAAAAACGGATAAAGTAATTTGGTTTCATTGTGCTTCTTTGGGTGAATTTGAACAAGGAAGACCCGTAATTGAAAAAATTAAAAATACAAATCCACATGTTAAAATAGTATTAACTTTCTTTTCTCCTTCGGGTTATGAAGTGCAAAAAGAGTATACTTTTGCAGATGTAGTTTGTTATTTACCGTTAGACACCATAAAAAATGCCAAACGTTTTTTAGAAATTACACATCCTGAAATTGCCATTTTTGTAAAATATGAATTTTGGCCTAATATTTTAAGGGAGTTACAACGTAGTAATACGAAAACCATTTTAATTTCAGGTATTTTTAGAAAAAAACAACAATTCTTTAAGAAAGGTTTATTAAGTGGTTTTATGCGAAATTCGTTACGAGCTTTTACACATTTCTTTGTCCAAAATGAAGCATCAAAATCATTACTAAATCAAATAGATTTCAAAAATGTTAGCGTAAGTGGTGATACTAGATTTGATCGTGTTTTTGAAATTACAAAACAAGATAATACATTAGATTTCATAACTAAATTCAAACAAAACAAACATGTATTAGTAGCAGGAAGTACTTGGCAAAAAGATGAAGAAATACTAGTAGATTACATTAATAAGGTAGCGAGTAAAGAAGAAAAATTTATCATTGCACCACATAATATTACAGATATTGAAAGATTGCAAAATAGTATTCATAAAACAACAACGTTATTTTCTGACATTAAAAAAAATAAAAATGCACAAGTTTTTATTGTAGATATCATTGGTGTTCTAGCTAAAATTTATAGTTATGCAAATATAGCTTATGTTGGCGGTGGTTTTGGTAGTGGTATTCATAATATATTAGAACCTGCAACTTTTGGTGTTCCTATTATTATTGGTACAAATTATCAAAAATTTCAAGAGGCAAAAGATTTAATCCATTTAAAAGCTTGTTTTGTAGTCAGTGATAAAAGTGAATTACAAATTTTATTGAAACGCTTTTATGCAGATACTAATTTTAGAAATAAAACTGCCGAAATAAGTAAAAATTACATACAAAGTAATATAGGAGCAACGGATTATATTATAGCATATATTAGTCAAAATAGTTCTATATTGCCATAATATATTAATAATATTAATCACTTATAGATGCGCCTAAAGTTACAAGACTATTATAGGATTGTTTTTGAACCAGAATTATTACTAGAAATTGAAAAATATGGCAACCTAGTCACCATAAAAAAAGATGAGCTTTTAATTGACGTAGGTAGTGTTATAACACACGTGCCATTATTATTAAATGGTGCTGTAAAAATTGTTAGAGAAGATAAAAATGGCGATGAAATTGTATTATATTTTCTAGAACGTGGCGATACTTGTGCCATATCTTTTGTAAATTGTTTGAATAAAGCAAAAAGTAAAGTGCGTGGTGTTGCTGAAAAAGATTCTGAAGCTATTTATATTCCTGTCAAAAAATTAGAAGAATGGATGGCGAAATATAAAACTTGGCGTGCATTCGTTATTGAGAGTTATAGTAGTAGGTTGGATGAAATGATTGAAGCGATTGATACATTAGCTTTTATGAAAATGGATGAACGTTTGTATAAATATTTATCTGATAAGGTTAAAATAATGCGAGACCCAACGTTGAATACTACACATCAGCAAATAGCAATTGATTTAAATACCTCTAGGGTTGTGGTTTCTAGGCTGTTAAAGCAGTTAGAGATTGCAGGAAAAATAAAATTGTATCGCAATAGAATTGAAGTTTTAGTGTATTAAAATTGTTGAAAGGTAACAATTGATACAATCACCAAGTAATTTATAATTAGTTTAGTGGTCTAAAATATATATATAATGGAATTTATTTTACAACCTTGGGCTTGGTATGTTTCTGGACCACTCATCGCTTTGGCTATGTTTTTAATGTTTTACTTTGGTAAAAACCTAGGTATTTCTTCGAATTTAGAATCTCTTTGTGCTATTAGTGGCGCTGGTACATTAGTAGATTATTTTAAATTTGATTGGCGACAAAGTAAATGGAATTTAGCGTTTTTAATTGGTATGATTTTAGGTGGTTTTTTAGCCTCAAATTACCTTGTAAACAATGATAATGTAGCTATAAGTCAAGAAACGAAAATTGAATTAGCACAACTTGGTTTTGAAAAAGCAGGAGAAACCTATATACCAATTGAATTATTTGCGCTAGAGAATTTACAACTTAAAACAGTGACTATTCTTTTACTAGCTGGTTTTTTAGTTGGTTTTGGTGCAAGATATGCTAGCGGATGCACTAGCGGTCATGCAATTGTCGGTTTAAGTATGTTAGAAATGCCTTCCTTAATTTCGGTTATTGGTTTTTTTATTGGAGGTTTAACAATGACTTGGTTTGTATATCCATTAATCTTTTAAATAAAATAACATGAAATATTTAAAATTCTTTTTAACAGGTATTTTTTTTGGGATTGTATTATACAAATCAGAAGTAGTATCTTGGTATCGTATTTATGAGATGTTTAAATTTCAATCTTTTCATATGTATGGAATTATAGGTTCTGCAGTAGTGATTGGTATTGCTATAGTACAACTTATAAAACGAAGACGACTTAAAAACATCTATGGAGAACAAATTATTTTAACTCCTAAGAAAAAAGGGACTTATCGTAATATACTAGGAGGAATTATATTTGGCTTAGGATGGGCATTAGCTGGAGCTTGCCCTGGACCAATATTTATTTTATTAGGAAAGGGTGTTTTTCCTATAATTATTGTAATTTTAGGGGCAATGTTAGGCGCACTTTCATATCACGCAGTTAAAAACAAGATTCCACATTAAGGTATAGATTTTAGTATTAATCGAAATCATTTTCTAAAGTTTGTGAATATAAAAACAGCATATTTTAAAACTCCTTTTGGAGAATTAATATTAACCTGAGTTCGACCTAATATTTGTTTTCAGTTTGAATGAATTTTTATTCAATTTGAAGTCAAATTATCGAAGGACTAACTGGTTAGTTTAAGAGAATTTGGCAATAATTGGGAAAAATTCATCAAATCCGAAGGAAACCCCAAGAAAAAGTAATCTTTTTCATGAATAATTTTTGAAATATCTAGATATTCCTTTAAATTTTCATTTCAAATCTCACCTTTTCTTGGGATTCTGAAAATCAAATATTAGGTCGAACTCAGGTTATTAGGACCCTATAATGAAAAATTATGCTTAGCCGATTGGCGATATCGAAAAAAGAGAACAGCTATTGATAAAAGACTTCAAAAACATTTTAATGCCAATTATGTTGTTGAGAATATAGCTGTAATTGAAAAAACAAAACAACAGTTAACCGAATACTTTACAAAAACAAGAAATTTTTTTGATATACCTTTATTATTTGCAGGTACAGAATTTCAACAAAAAGTATGGCATTCGTTACTTAAAATCCCTTACGGGAAAACAGAAACTTATTTGGGGTTATCAAAAATATTAGGTAATGAAAAAGCAATTAGAGCTGTTGCTACAGCAAATGGAGCAAATGCAATATCCATACTTATACCTTGCCATAGAATAATTGGGAGTGATGGTTCTTTGATTGGTTACGCAGGTGGTTTACAAGCTAAAAAAAAATTACTATCTTTAGAGAATCCTATTTTAAACACGCAATTAGAGCTGTTTATATAAGTATTTTAGGTAGAACTAAATATTTTTTCACAAAAATCCACTTTTTAAAATATATATATTATATTTGCAACTTATTAAAATAATATTACAATGAACAAAGGTACAGTAAAATTTTTCAATGAATCTAAAGGTTTTGGATTTATTACAGATGACGAAGACAACAAAGAGTACTTCGTACACGTTACAGGAATTATTGATGAAATCCGCGAGGGTGATTCAGTTGAATTCGAATTAAAAGAAGGTAAAAAAGGATTAAACGCAGTTGAAGTAAAAGTGCTTTAATCTAAAATTTATAACTTATTTTAGTACAACCCTATCAAAATCGATAGGGTTTTTTTTATGTAAAAATTTGTCAGACAAAAGAAACCCCTATCTCAAAAAGATAGAGGTAAAATATTTAGTTTTAATAAACATCTAAAGCAAGGTTTGCTTATTTCTTTAATAAATCTCTTATTTCTGTAAGTAAATCTTCTTGAGAAGGTCCTGCAGGAGTTGCTTCTTCTTCTTTCTTTTTCATTTTGTTGTATGCTTTAACAATTAAAAACATTACAAAACCTACAATGATTAAGTTTACAATAGTGTTAACCCAATTTCCCCAAGAAATAACAGCACCACCAGCTTTTTTTGCAGCTTCTAAAGTAGCGTAGTCGTTACCGTCTAATGCAGTAAATAAGTTGCTAAAATCCGATCCGCCAGTAAAATGACCTACAAAAGGCATAACAATGTCATTAACAAACCCGTTAACAACTTTTCCAATTGCTCCAGCCATAATTACAGCAATGGCAAATTCAATAACGTTTCCGCCAGTAATAAATTCTTTAAATTCTTTTAACATAATAGTTTAATTTTTAAATTAGTTATGCGACAAATATAAGATAAATTAAATTTTAAACAACAACTCGCTTTACACGTTGTGAAACCATGGTTAACAATTCGTAAGAAATGGTTTGAGATTTTGAAGCCATTTCTTCAATTTTTTTTTGAGAATTAAATAAGATAACTTCATCACCTTCTTTACATGGTATATCCGTAACATCAACCATTAACATATCCATACATACATTACCTATGATAAGTGCTTTTTTATTTTTTATTAGAACATAAGTGTTTTTATTGCCTAATTTTCTACTAATACCATCGGCATGTCCAATAGAAATTGTAGCAATTTTAGTTTCCTTTGTACTAATAAAAGATTTATTGTAACCAACAGATTGACCTTTGGATATTTTATGAATTTGAGAGATAAATGATTTTAAAGTCAATACATTTTTTAATGCATTGGTAGTTTTATTATCATTTCCGAAACCATAAATACCAATACCAAGTCTTACCATATCAAATTGAGCTTCGTTATTGTAATTAATAATTCCAGAAGTATTTAATAAATGGTATAACGGTTTGTAAGATAGTAGGTTTTCAAATTGATTTTTAATCCTAATAAAAGAGGCAATTTGTAATTGTGTAAATTCTTTTTCCAATAAATCTTCGCTTGCTGCTAAATGCGAAAAAACAGAAGCTATTGTTATATTTTTGTTGGTTTTAAGTAAAAAAACAATTTTAGATATTTCATTTTCTAAAAAACCCAAACGATTTAAACCAGTATTAAATTTAAGATGAATCGGATAATTTTTGCTATTTTTTTTATCTGTAATTTTAAGGAATTCGCTTAAAATTTTAAACGAATATATGTTTGGTTCTAACTGATGTTTAATTAATTTTTTAAAATTAACAATTTGTGGGTGTAATACTATAATAGGTGTTTTTATACCATTTTTTCTTAACTTAATGCCTTCTTGTGTGTAAGCAACAGCCAAGTAGGAAACATTTTCTTTCTCTAAGATATTTGAAACCAAAACGGAATCGCTTCCGTAAGAAAACGCTTTTACTACAGCTAAAATTTTTGTTTTAGGGTGTAGTTTAGATTTAAAATATGCCAAATTATATTTTATAGCATTTGTATCTATTTCTAAAATGGCATTACTCATTTTTTTGAATTTGACTTTTAAACTGCTCTTGTTTGTTAGGTTGGTTTAAATGTTTTTTAAGCGTAGAAGAAATTTCATTTAATTGCTCTGTTATATTATTTTTTTTTTCTTGCGCCTCTTGTATTGCTTTGTAATAAGCCGACCTACTTAAAGGTTGGTATTCTTGGGTTTCGCCTAAAACAACTAGTTTCTCATTAGCAATAGTTCTATGGCTAAAATGGGCTAAATTCCCAGTTCTAACACAAACAGCGTGAACCTTAGTAACATATTCGGCAGTAGCCATAAGAGCAGGCATTGGTCCAAAAGGATTTCCTTTAAAATCCATATCTAAACCAGCAACAATAACACGAATGCCTCTATTTGCTAAATCATTACAAACCGATACAATGCCATCATCAAAAAATTGTGCTTCATCAATACCAACTACCTTAATATCATCAGCTAAAATTCTAATATATTCCGAAGATGGCACTGGTGTAGAACGAATTTCATTAGCATCATGAGAAACCACTTTTTCTTCATCATAACGTGTGTCAATAGCAGGTTTGAAAATCTCTACTTTTTGTTTTGCAAATTGAGCTCGTTTTAATCTTCTGATTAACTCTTCTGTTTTTCCTGAGAACATAGAACCACAAATAACTTCTATCCAACCGAATTGTTCTGTATGATTTACTGTATTTTCAAGAAACATTTTGTATTTTTATCGCAGATTAATAAATTAGCATTTTTACGTGTAAGCAAATTTATTAAAAAAAAAGGTTTATTTTTAATTTAACAGCGCAACTTATGCACAAAAAACTAGAATCAGAATTAATTAGCTTAGCACACCAAATTCTTCAGATGAAGAAAAAAGACGATGTTAGTTTACTACGCGATAAAGCGAAGGACGTTTATGAAAAATTATCCGTATTGGCTTTTGTTGATAATTATTTTATTACAACACCAAATGTTACTGGTAATAAAGAAGATTTTTTAGCTAAAATTGAAAGCAGTTCTGCAATAGTTAAAACAGCAACAAAACCAGTTATTGAAAAAGCAATTGAAACGGCACCAATAACCGAAACTAAAGAAGTTGTAAAAGAAGTTGTAAAAGAAGAAGTAAAAACAGTTGAAACAGAACAATTAGTTGAAAAAACTATTGCAACTATTAAAACTGAAGCATCTCAAATTGTAGATAGAATTCAAAAGCAAGAATTAAAATCGAAGCAAGTTGAAAAAACGACAATGGCCGAAGAAATGAAAGATTCTATTCCTGCAGATGTTGCTGCAAACATGTTTGAAAAAGCAGAAACTTTAAAAAAAGAACCAGTTGTGCCTAAAATTGAGCTGCCAAAACCTGTTGTGTCCGAAACACCACAAGCTAATATTGCAACCAGACAAGAAATTGCAAAACCAGTTGTACCAAAAGAAGCGCCAAAAACATCCTTAAATGATCGCATTTCTAATCAAAAATTACAAATTGGTTTAAATGATCGTATTGCTTTTGTGAAACATTTATTTAACTTTAGTCAAGAAGAATTTAATAGAGTATTATCGCAATTAAATAGTTTTACCTCGGAGAAAGAATGTATGGGTTTTTTAAACAATGTGGTTAAACCCGATTACGATTGGTCAGCAAAAACCGAATATGAAGATCGTTTAGTAAAATTAATTGAACGTAAATTCGCTTAAATAAAGTCAAGTAATTAGTTCAGTATTTAATTAGTTATTTGTGGTAAACTAAAACTTTTGCATACCAAATCTACATCGCTTAGTAAAATAGCCTATAAAAAATTCAAAAAGAATAAAGTAGGTATGTTTAGCCTTTGGTATATTTTTATTTGTGGTTTTATTGCTATATTCGCTTATCTTTTTACGCCAGATAATTCTCCAAATGCCAATACAATGCATTTAGAGATTCACACCAAAAAACCTCTTTTTAGCACGCTAATACTTCATGAAAAGAAGCAAGTCAAAGTGCCACAATCTTTTTTAAATAAACTTTTTTATGGAGATAAAAATACAGCGCTAGAAACACCAATTAATAAGTTTGTTAAAAAAAAAGATAGTTTGGTTATTTCGCTTTATACGGAAAGGAATTCTGAATTATCTTCAAAAACAATAGTATTACCAAATAATAAAAGTCGTTATTTTATAAAAAGTAAAACATTTTATTTAGGTACAGATAAATACGGTAGAGATTTATGGAGTAGAATGTTATTAGGAGCTCGTATTTCCTTTTTTATAGGTTTTATAGCCGTATTTATTTCTTTACTAATAGGGATAACAATTGGTGCAATAGCAGGTTATTTTGGTGGAAAAGTAGATGTATTTATAATGTGGTTAATCAATGTTACATGGTCTATACCAACTTTATTAATGGTTATTGCCATTACATTAATGTTAGGCAAAGGTTATTGGCAAGTCTTTATTGCCGTAGGTTTAACAATGTGGGTTGAGGTTGCAAGAGTAGTACGTGGTCAAATAATGACAACCAAACAGCAACAATACGTTGAAGCGGCAAATACCTTAGGTTATTCCAATTTTAGAATTATAACCAAACACATTTTACCCAATATAATGGGACCAGTTATTGTTATTTCGGCAGCAAATTTTGCCGCAGCAATACTTATAGAAAGTGGTTTAAGTTTTTTAGGCGTTGGCGCACAACCACCAACACCATCTTGGGGCGCAATGATAAAAGACCATTACAATTATATTATATTAGGCAAAGCTTATTTAGCAGTAATTCCAGGTTTGGCAATAATGAGTTTGGTAATGGCGTTTATGCTAATAGGCAATGCTTTACGCGATGCCTTAGATATTAAAAATTAATGAAACAAATTTTTAAAAACCATATAACTACTAACTTCCCTTCCTTAAAGGATACAAAATTATTACTAACCGTTTCTGGCGGAATCGACTCGGTAGTTTTAACCCATTTATTACATAAATTAGGATATGATATTGCAATTGCACATTGTAATTTTTGCTTACGTGGCGAAGATGCCAATGTCGATCAACAATTTGTTAAAAATTTAGCAAAACAACTTCACGTGCCTTTTTTTACAACCAAATTTGATACGCAAAATTTTGCAATTTCACAAAAAATATCCATTCAAGAAGCAGCTAGAAACTTACGCTATACTTGGTTTTATGAAATTATAAAAGAACAGAAATTAGATGTTATTATAACAGCACATAATTTAAACGATAGTCTAGAAACATTTTTAATTAACCTATCTCGTGGCACAGGTTTAAAGGGTTTAATTGGGATTCCGTCTACAAACCAAAGCGTAGTTAGACCTTTGTTACCATTTTCAAGAAAAGAGATACATACATTTGCAATGCAGCAAAATATACTTTGGCGCGAAGATAAAAGTAATGCCAATACAAAATATACCCGTAATAAAATAAGACACACTATAATTCCTGTTTTAGAAGAAATTAATCCAAACCTATTGCAATCCTTTTCACAAACCTTAAAAAATTTAAAAGACAGTGCGCATATTGTAGATAATACTATAGAGAAATTTAAAGAAAATTCCGAAATTATAAACCCACAAACAAAAACGATAAAATTTAAAATAAGTGATTTTCAAAAATTAGCCAATCCCAAAGCGTATATACATGAAGTTTTTAAAAAATATCAGTTTACCAATTTCAGAGATATAGCATCTTTATTAACCGCACAAAGTGGGAAGCAAGTATTTTCAAAAACCCATCGGTTACTTAAAGATAGAGACTATTTATTATTAAGTGAAATAAATAACAAGAAGGAAAAAAATAAGGTACAAATAAATGCAAGCGACTCCAATTTCACCATTGAAAACAAAACCTATCACATACAATTAGAAAAAAGCGTTTCCCAACAAGATAATACGATCCAATTTGATAAAGATTTGTTAAAATTCCCATTAATTGTAAGGAAATGGCAAAAAGGAGACTATTTTTACCCAATAGGAATGCAAGGTAAAAAGAAACTGAGTAAATATTTTAAAGACGAAAAATTATCTCTTTTAGAAAAAGAAAATATTTGGTTACTTTTGTCGGATAATAAAATAGTTTGGATTATTAATAAACGACAAGATCAGCGTTTTAAAGTAACTCCAAAAACAAAAAAAATACTAACAATTACTAAATAGACTTAGTTTTATTAAAAGTTATAAAAAATAGAAAAATGAATAAATTTATCACCTTATTAATTACGCTGTTTATTGTAAACATGAGTTTGTTTTCACAAGAATTTTCTTTTGATGATGATAATAGAGAAGCTTTTAAAAACCCAATATCTTGGACTACTTCGGTAGAAAAAATAAACGATAAAGAATATTATGTAGTTTATAAAGCTAAGTTGGATGATAAATGGCATTTATATTCGCAATACAATCCTAAAAACACTTCTATGCCAATAGAGTTTGATAGCGAGCAAAAAGACTCCCTATTTGTATTTGTTGGTAAAGCCTTAGAAAGTAAAACCTATACCGAGTTTGATAAGACTTGGAAAAAAGACCAAATTTTCTTTTCTAAAGAAGCAACCTTAAAGCAACGAATTAAATTATTAAAAGATGTAACGGAAGTTGAAGTAACACTTTACGGACAGATTTGTAAAATATCTTGTATCCAAGTTGAAGAAACTGTAAAATTTGATTTAACAAAAGCTACTGCTGTTACAAAAATGGAAACCACAATTTCCGATTCAAAAAAAAAAAAATCTAACGAAAAAAAACAAGGACTATTAACCTTATTTCTTCTTAGTTTTCTGGCAGGTTTTGCAGCTTTGTTAACGCCTTGTGTATTCCCAATGATACCATTAACAGTAAGTTTTTTCACCAAACAAAGTAAAAGTAGAGCGCAAGGTATTCGAAATGCTATAATTTATGGTATCGCTATCATTGTAATTTACGTAGTTTTAGGTTTAACTGTTAGTGTGATTTTTGGTGCCGATGCGCTTAATGAACTCTCAACAAACCCTTGGTTTAATTTCGCTTTCTTTGTGTTATTATTTGTTTTTGCAATATCCTTTTTAGGTGCATTCGAAATAATGTTACCAAACTCCTGGGCAAATAAAGTAGATCGTCAATCTGATAAAGGCGGAGTAATAGGAATTTTATTTATGGCACTTGCCTTAGCAATCGTGTCTTTTTCTTGTACTGGACCATTAGTTGGCTCGGCATTATTTGCAGCAGCATCAACGGGTAATTATTTTGCGCCAATTATTAGTATGTTTGGTTTTTCATTAGCAATAGCCTTGCCGTTTGCTTTATTTGCTGCTTTTCCTGGTTGGTTAAATTCGTTACCAAAATCGGGTGGTTGGTTAAATACGGTAAAAGTGGTTTTAGGCTTTTTAGAATTAGGTTTGGCATTTAAGTTCTTGTCTATGGCAGATTTGGCTTGGGAATTACATTATATAGAACGTGAAACTTTCATTGCTATTTGGATTGCCGTATTTGGAACCATGGCATTTTATCTATTTGGTAAAATACGTTTACCGCACGATTCTCCTTTAGAGCATATTTCTGTTGGTAGATTGTTATTAGGAATATTTACCTTAACCTTTGTTATTTATTTATTACCTGGTCTTTGGGGCGCGCCATTAAAAGTGATAAGTGGTTTTCCACCACCAATGAATTATAGTGAATCGCCTTATGGTGTAGGTTTTCAAAAATTAGGTGGAGGAACAACTTCTCAAAAAGACTTGCCAAAAGGAGCACATTTTATGGCACCATTTGATATTGTTTCTTTTGATGATTATGACACAGGTTTGGCTTATGCCAAAAAAGTAGGAAAACCAATTTTATTAGACTTTACAGGTATTAATTGTGTGAATTGTCGTAAAATGGAAGAGCAAGTTTGGACAAACGATAAAATACTGCCAATCCTTAAAAACGAAGTAGTACTTATTTCTTTATATGTAGATTCTAAAACAAAATTACCTAAAGAAGAACAGCATATTTCGGAAACAACAGGTAAAAAAATACGAACTATTGGTAACAAGTGGAGTGATTTCCAATTGCGTAAATACAAGGCAAATGCACAACCTTATTACGTTATTCTAAACCATAAAGAAGAAACCTTAAATGGTTATACCGCTTATGATCCTGATGTTGATTTATATTATAATTGGCTAAGAGAAGGAATTAAAAAATTTAAGGAATAGTTTTATAAACCAATAACTTCAAAGACAATAAGTTGATTGAGTTGTTTGCCAAATTGATTAAAGTTATTGTCAGATACAACTAGTAATGTTTTGTTGCCATTCTTTAAAGTAGGACCAAAAGTAACGCCTTCAATATTATCAATAACACCATTGGTTAAATGAGTTCTTATCGTATCTAAATTAATAAGTAATTTTTTAGTTGCTGGAATATAGTTCGTACCTTTTAAAGATTCTATTTTAGAAATATCACTAGCTTTACTATAATCGGCTATATAAATTTTTATGGTATTTCCGCCATCTTTATGTCCAGATGCGTAGGCACGTTCTATAATTAGCATCCGTTTTTCATCTAATTCTAAAATTTCGGATAAACCATTTACGGTATATTTCCCTGCTGGCTTAGAATCTCGTGGTATTTTATCTAAATGATACGCAAATTGAAAATCTAATGTGCCAGTATTTTTATTTATTTTACTAATCCGAACAGGATAATTATCTTTATGAAGTTGCGGTTCATTACCATCTTGTTTTAAAGGCAATTCCATGCCAACCCAATAATAATTTTCGTTTTTACTCATTGAAAGACCTTCAAAAGTGCCATTTTTTCTTGGTCCTTTTGTTTTAGGTGTTTTACTTACTTGTAAAATAGCTGGTGTTGCATGTGTTTTTATTGCTTCACCTGTTTTGCTAATTTCAAAAACTGCGGGACTTATGCCTTTAAATAAAGAACCTTCGCTAGCCCATAAAAAATGATTGCTTGTTTTGTCAAATCGCAATGCTTCTGGATCAACTCTTTTTACTTCATTTTGAATGATAATAAGGTTATTAATTTTATAATCCGTAAAATTAGTTGCATCAAAAGTTAATTCCATTTCATAAAAACGAATGGGTTTTCTTTTTGCATCCGAAATTAAATAGTATTTACCATTTGCATAATCGATACTTGACAAGCCACCAACTTTGGTATCTTTATAGATAGTGTTTTCTGGTATAATTTGTTCGCCTATAAAACGGAGCGTTTCTTTGGTATTCGCTATTTTTTCGTTTTGACTAGTTGTGGTATTTGTGATTTTGCAACTGTAGAAAAAAAACAGAGTAAGTATTAGGATAAAATATTTTTTCATTTCATTAATTTTTGTAAACCATTTTTACATCTATCTGCTAAAAGAGGTAAATCTAATGCCTTTTGTATTAATAATTTATTTTTTCGGTTAACCGATTTTAAAGAATAAACTTCGGCTACAGTCATGCTATTTTTAGCTTTTTCTATTAAGGTAAATTTATTGTTTTTTTGTACTTTACCTTGTTGCAATACTCTAAAATAAAAACCACAAAAGGTACTGTTTAAGTATTGTTTTACTATTTTTTGTGAGCCAAATATAACACCTAATTTAAAACAAGGAAACCTTGGTTGTGAAACTTGTATAATAGCTTCGCCAACTTTAAAAATATCACCAATAAAAATTTCGGTTTCTTCTAAGTTTGCAACCGTGATATTTTCGCCAAAAACACCATTATTAAGTTCCATATTTGGATGTAATTCTTTAAAATAAGCATAATGACTTTTAGAATACACAAAAACTGCCATATCTTTTCCACCATGGTGCTTTCTATCGCATACAACATCATTTACAACATCTTCTTCTCCAAGAAAAATGGACGTATTTATAGGTTTTTTATGAATACCAGTTTCTACAATCTTAGATTTCCAAATAAGTTGCTTTCTCTTTCCAATATTTACCGATAGTACTTTCATTTATTATAAAATAGTTAATTGAACAACAAAACCTTCATTATTACGAACATTAAAAACACTACCATCTTCAAAAATTAAATATTGTCCTTTAATACCTTTTAATTTACCACTAACAACAGGTTCTTTGTCTAAACGTTTACTTTTTATTTTTATAGGATATTGTAAAACTGGAAAATCCATGGTATAGACATCCGTATTGGCAGTTAAAAAGTATGGTTTTGTTTCTTCTGGGATGTGTTGAAATAATTTGTTTTTTTCTACTATTAAATCAGCTTCCGATACATCGTTTTTTAACATTTTTTGCCAACTTGTTTTATCGGAAACATATTTTTTTAAAGCGACTTCGGTAATGCCTGCTAAATACCTATTAGGCGTTTCTACAATCGCAATGGCTTTGCTTGCACCTTGATCTATCCAACGTGTTGGTATTTGCGGTTTGCGAGTAACGCCAACTTTTACAGTACTACTTATAGCTAAATAGACAATATGCGGTTGTAATTGTATCTTTTTTTCGTATGCTAAATCTCGGTCTTCAATATCTAAATGTGCTTTACTAAGTTCTGGATTGATAATCCATTCGCCAACATTAGGTGATTTATAAAAACAATCGTAGCAATTACCTTGTCGGAATATTTTTTTATTCTTAGCACAAGTTAGACATTGGTATTTTTCAAACGAAATTTCAATATGTTTATCTAATAATTGATTGATATTAATAAAATCATTATGCAACTCTAAATAATATTGAATTGGCGAAGTGTGCTCGGTAATCATTTTGGTTAAAACACCTTTAAATTGCATCGTATTTTTTTATGGAGATTAAAACGTAAATATACTAAGTACATGACAAAAAATCGAATATATTTATAAGGTTTTGATTTAAAGTGTTTAATTAGTGATTTGCTGTATAATTCAGACTATATTTAAAAATAGTAATTGCTTTTTTTTGTGTTTTGTGATTTTAATTGAATTTATTTTATGTGAATGGATGCCAACTATTTAGCCACATAGAAAACCAATCATCATAAAAGCTATTCCGCTCATAGCTGGTGGAGTTGGGCAATCGTAAGTCATAAACATTTTCACTCCTATTGCAAAAACTAAAACTCCTAATGCTAGGGTGATGAATTTTTTTATTTTGTCTAATTTTGTCATTTTTAATTGTGTTTAAGATACCAAGATCATAACAGATAAACCAAAATCCCGCGAAAAAACAAAAACTTGCCCAAATCCCCATTTTTTAGTATATTTGTGGTGTAAATCCCGCGAAAAATGACTACTATAACTATTAAAGACGATGTGCAGTTGCCACAAACTGAATTTAAGACATTAAACGAGTTGCGAAATATTCTTAATTTTTTAGCTTTGAATTTTGAGAAAATTCCTAAAAAAAATCTCGATACCGAATTAATAAAAAAACACCAAGAAACTAAAAATGTACCGCTTTCTGAATTTAATTATTTAACCGATGAAAGTATATGAAACGGACGATGTGGTTAAATATTTAACTAAAAGAAGTCTTATAAAACCATATCTTAAGGCAAAAAATTATTTTGAATTAGGACATACTCAAATGATTAATTTGAAATTATTGAAACCAAAAAAGGACGCACATTTTCAATTTAAAATTAATGATAAATACCGTGCAAGAGGTTATTATAAAGAAAATGGTTTTTTGGTTACAGACATTTGGGATCACCAATAATTTTTTTCGCGGGATTTTCAATGAAGATGCACAAAAAACTTGCACAAAAACCAATTTTGGTATATAATTTGTTTGACTTTTGGTATATTTGTATTTTAAAATCAATTACTTATGAAAAACGCAATAAATAAAACCCT
>CAZOQL010000012.1:0-10423 GCA_964582005.1 uncultured Flavobacteriaceae bacterium
CGTTATGGGTGGAAGTATGCTTATTTTTGATTCAAATTCTATATACACTATGCGTAATTTTAAAATATTTTTAATAGTAAGTTTTGTTTTACTTTCTTCTTTGGTTTTTGCACAAAAATCAACTATTTATACCAATGACATGGTTGATTTCAATCATGCAATTGCTCTTTATCAAAATAGAGATTATGTTGCTGCACAACAACTTTTTCAAAAAATTAGAGACCAATTTGAAGATAATACCGAAAACAAAGCTACAATCGATTATTATATTGCTTTTGCCGCACTTCGTTTAGGTGATAGAAATGGCGATACAATGATGAATGATTTTGTAGATAATTATCCAACAAGTATTAAAAAGAACGATGCTTTTAGAGAAGTTAGCGCCTATTATTACGATTATGGTAAATATAATGATGCTTTAAAATGGTTCAAAGATGTTGACACTAAAGGATTAACAACCAGTCAAGAAGAAGATTTTAATTTTAAATATGGCTATGCTTTGTTTAGTGTTAAACAATATAAAGAAGCAAAAAATTATTTGGCACCTTTATTAGAATCTCCTAAATACGGATCGCAAGCAAAATATTATATGGGTTATATGGCATTACAAAATGACGATTATAATAACGCCGATAAATATTTAGATCAAGTCAATGATAAAGAATTAGGGAAAGATATTCCGTATTTTAAAGCAACGGTTAAATTTAAGATAGGAAAATTTCAAGAGGCAATTGATATTGCCGAACCTTTTTTAAAAAATGCCAATCGCAAACAAAAATCAGATGTTTCTAAAATTTTAGGAGAAAGTTATTTTAACCTTGGTCAGTATGCCAAAGCCGTACCGTTTTTAAAAAACTATAAAGGCAAACGTGGTAAGTGGAATAATACGGATTATTACCAATTAGGTTATGCCTATTATATGCAACAAGATTATAAAAATGCTATTTCATGGTTTAATAAAATAATAAGTACAAAAAGTGCTATTGCACAAAATGCATCGTATCACTTAGCCGAATGTTATGTGAAAAGCGGCAAAAAACAAGAGGCGTTAAATGCATTCCACAATGCTTTAGAAATGGATTATAATAATGAAATCAAGAAAAATGCTTGGTTAAATTATGCTAAACTAAGTTATGAAATAGGTAATTCTTTAAAAAGCGTACCAGATGTATTGACCGAGTATTTAGATAAATACCCAAAATCCGAACAAAAGGAAGAGATTAATAGTTTATTAATAAGTTCCTACATAACCTCTAAAGATTATCTTGGCGCAATGTCTTTATTGAAAAACAAAAAAGATAAAACTTCTAAAGAAATTTATCAAAGAGTTACTTTTTATAGAGGTATTCAACTATTTAATGATGCAAAGTTTAAAGAAGCTATAGGTGCCTTTGATAAATCATTAAATAAACAAGAAACACCTTATTATACTGCTAGAGCAACTTATTGGAAGGCAGAATCTAATTATATTTTATCCAATTATAAAGATGCCTTACAAGGGTTTACTACCTTTAAAAATAATCCAAAAGCATCGGAAACACCAGAATTTAATGAAGTAGATTATAATTTAGCATATACTAATTTTAAATTAAAAGAGTACCCAAGTGCTATTACAGGTTTTAAAAATTATCTAGACAAATCAACCAATAAAACACCACAAACAAAGGATGCATATTTGCGTTTAGGCGATAGTTACTTTATTAGTAGTTCGTATAATAAAGCGATGGAAGCTTATAAAGAAGTTATTAAAAGTGGTGGAAAAGATATAGATTATGCCCACTTTCAAAAAGCGATAAGTTATGGTTTTGTTGGTGAAAATGATAAAAAAATAAAGGCACTAACTAATTTTTTACAAACCTATAAAAAATCAAAATACAGAAGTGAAGCTTATTTCTCATTAGGATCGGCTTATGTAAAAGCAAAGCAAGATCAAAAAGCGATTGATGCATTTGGTAGTGTTCTTCAATATAGAAGTCCTTTAAAACCAAAAGCATTATTAAAACAAGGCTTAATTTATTTTAATTCCAATCGCGGTGAAGAAGCTTTAGTTAAATACAAAAAACTAGTAAAAGAATACCCAAAAACTGCCGAAGCAAGGCAAGCAGTTAACAACGCTCGTCAAATTTATATTAATTTAGGTCGTGTTGATGAATATGCCGATTGGGTTCAAAATATAGATTTTGTAAACGTAACTGATACCGAGTTAGACAACACAATGTATGAATCTGCCGATATTCAATACCAACAAAACAATAAAGCCAAAGCAATTAGTGGATTTAAAAAATATTTAGCTCGTTTTCCTAACGGAATTCATGCCTTAAATGCCAATTTTTATCTAGCAGAATTATATTATTCCGATACAAAATTAGCAAACACAAAAAAACACTATCAATATATTATTGATCAAGACCCAAACGAATATACCGAACAAGCATTAACGCGTTTAGCACAAGTTTTTTTAACCGATAAAGATTGGAATGCTGCAATTCCAATTTTAAAACGTTTAGAAACGGAAGGGAAAAATGAAGAAAATATACTTTATGCACAAAGTAATTTAATGAAAGGAAATTACCATTTAGAAAACTATATCGAAGCAGTGGCTTTCGCCGAAAAGATTTTAACCTATCTTAATTTAGAAAACAGAGTTAAAACCGATGCAAAAATTATTATTGCAAGAGCCGCTATAAAAACAGCAGATTTTGAAAAAGCTAAAACTGCATATCAAGAAGTTTCTTTAATTGCCCAAGGTGAGTTGAAAGCTGAAGCCATTTATTACGATGCGTATTTTAAAAACAAAGAAGGTGCCTTTGCAGATTCTAATATTTTAATACAAAAATTAGCAGCCGATTATTCTAGTTATAAAACTTGGACCGTAAAAAGTATCGTGGTAATGGGTAAAAACTTTCAAGGTTTAAAAGATCCTTTTCAAGCAACGGTTGTTTTAGAAATGGTAATTAAAAATTTTAGTGGGCAAGAACAACATAAAGAAGCTGTTGCCGAAGCTAAAAAAGAACTACAAAAAATTAAAACCCTAGAAGCCAAAACAAACGCATCGGTTGTACCTGGTAAATAAATAATAAAATAAATTTTGGTGTAAACCGAATGCAATATATAAAATATGAATACTAAAAACCTTTTTCTAATAGTAAGTTTATTAAGCATATCGCTGTATGCACAAGTTGATAAAGACACTATTAATACCGAAGAAATTAATATTATAAAACCATATACTCCTAAAATTAAGGATGCTTTTAAAATAAAACACAGCCCCATAAAAGGTGATGATGCAATTAATAAGAAAAAAGAAGTAACCTATTCTATTAATTCCGTTCCTGTGGCTTCTACTTTTACACCATCAAAAGGAAAAGCAAAAGGAGTTTCTCGAAAAGCAAAAGAACAGATTTATGATAATTTTGTAAGCCTAGGGTTTGGTAATTATACCACACCAAAAGCCGAGGTTTTTGTACACACTTCTACCACAAGAGATAATGATTTTGGTGCAAAATTAAATTTTCATTCCTCTAGTACTAATATAAAAGAGGTTGCTTTAGATTCCGATTTTATGAATGTAAAATTAGATTTATTTTATAAAAACTCTTTAGCAAATTTGGACTGGCAAGTAGACGCTGGATACCAATACCAAAAACAAAATTGGTATGGTTTATTTGATGCTAATTTATTAAGCCAAGTACAAATAAATGGTATTGATGAAAAACAAACCTATAACAATTTTACTATTGGCGGAAATGTAAACTATTATGAATCGTATTTTAAAGGAATTAAAGCCAATTTAAGCATTTTTACCGATGCGTATAAAAGTAGCGAAGCACATTTTTTAGCAACACCAACATTTCTAATTCCTGTTTCTTCAGAGCTTATTGATACCAAAATACGTTTAGAATATTTAGGTGTTGGTTTTGAAAACGATTACGCTACCAATGACAAACTAGATTACGGTTATTATAATTTAGGAATAAGTCCCAATTTAAAAGTATTGAGAGATAATTTAACCATAAATTTAGGAGCTAATTTAGTGTATAGTGGCGCGATACAAAACAATGGTGTGAGTAAACTTTTTATTTACCCAAACGTAACCGCATCGTATGAATTAATTGAAGATGTAATGATTGTTTATGCTGGTGTTACTGGTGATTTACACCAACAATCGTATCAAAAATTTGTAGCAGAAAATCCGTTTGTTTCTCCTACTTTAAATATTGGTAGAACCAACGAAAAATACAATGCAAAATTTGGTGCAAAAGGAAAGTTAGCGTCTAATGTATCGTATAATTTAAACGCGTCCTATAAAGACGAAAATGCCAAAGCTATTTTTAAACTTAATGAAGATTTATCGAACAGTGTTACCCCAAATAATTACCAATATGCCAATTCGTTTGGTGTTGTTTATGACAATGTAAAAACACTTGGTTTTTTTGGAGAACTAGCTATGGATTTCACTAAAGAAATTCGTTTAGGAGGAAATGTAAACTACAATAACTATACAAGAGAGATTCAAGAAAAAGCGTGGAATTTACCCGCTTTAAAAGCAACAGTTTTTGCCAATTATAACACTAAAAAGTTAGCAATTGGTGCTAATCTATTTTTCACAAGCGAACGGAAAGATCAATATGTAGATAATTCGGGTTTTACCGCAATAATAACCGAAATCACCAATAAAAGCTACATAGATTTAAATGTAAATATTGGCTACAATTTCACCAACAAGTTAACGGCTTTTATTAATGGAAACAATTTACTAAATACCAATTACCAAAGATTTACCAATTTTAGAGTACAAGGTATTCAAGTACTTGGTGGAATTAAGTATAAATTTGATTTGTAGTTAATTAAAGGATTCTATTTAATAGAACCCATTTTTTCACTGATACGCTTCAAAACTATAAGCATACAAATGCGACAAAGCAATAACTTTTGCAGGGTTTCCGTTGGTTGCAGGAAAAACATAAACGGCATTGGTTTTAAAATTATTATTATCTTGTTCACCCAATCTACTTGCGTCTATTTTCCAAACGTGTGCGCCAGTATTTATATCTAAAGCGTGCAATTTACCCGAAGCACCACCAACAAAATAGACAATACCATTTAAATAGCTCATTCTACCACTTGTGCCCGATGTTTTGGTTTTCCATAAAATAGTGCCATCTATAGGGTTTAAAGCATAGGTAAACCCATCTTCATTGGTTGCTATTATTTTATCTTCTTTAATAATAAAACCAGAGAACAAAAAGTCTTGTGGAAAAGGTTTTATCCACAATTGATTGCCTGTGTTAAGGTCATGACAAACCATATTTTTACCAACCCAAGCATATACCTTATTACTATAAATTTTAGGTTCGTAAGCACTACTATTTATAGTTGGTGGTGCCATTAATTTACGTTCATAAACCCATTGTTGTGTAGTTGCATTATATAAACCTAAGTAAGAATTTACTACCCAAATTGGCGAAGGTTCCATATATGTTATAGCGTAAAGATGACTACTATTAGGTACTTTAATAATATGTGTAACCGCACCAATCATATTATCAGGGTTTATATTATTACCTGAATAATTTGCTCTAACAAATTCATTAGTATCACCATTATTTATGGCACATTGATAAAAGGCATACTCTTTATATCCATTTGTGTTTACTATAGGAACATTATAAAAGAAAAAATCAGGATTAATACTAGGGTATAATCTTACATCAAAAGGCACATCTCTACGAAACTTCCATTGTGTAGTACCATCATCTAAGTTAATACAATAGCTTCGATCATTTTTTTGATAAGTTAACAGGTTGTTGTATTGGTAAGGATATTTAATATTTACATCTTCTGTTTCAGGTTGGTATCTATCATCCCAAGACCATATAGTATCTCCATTGTTGGGGTTAATTAATGTCATTAATCTATTATTAGCACCGTTGGTAGTTGGTATGGCTATGTTTTCATTATAATAAATGGGAGCTTTAAATCTACTATTAGAAACTACACCATTTAGATGCAATGATTTTTTCCATTGGTAAGGTAAGGAGATAAGCACTCCATTACTATCTATATGTAAACCAATACTTTCCTCTTTATGGCAAGATGTTATAAAGAGGAAAAACATTAGTATTATTTGTTTCATATTAATTAGTTCTAAAGAAATCACCAAAAGGTCTATTAAAAATTTTCCTAAATTCAATAGCGGTTTCATCTACACCATTACCATCTGCGGTCATATTTCTAACCTCAATATGGTTTGCGCCACTTACTTCATAGGTGTTTTTTCACTGATATGCTTCAAAACTATAAGCATACAAATGCGATAATGCAATAACTTTTGCAGGGTTTTCGTTGGTTGCAGGAAAAACATAAACGGCATTGGTTTTAAAATTATTATTATCTTGTTCACCCAATCTACTTGCGTCTATTTTCCAAACGTGTGCGCCAGTATTTATATCTAAAGCGTGCAATTTACCCGAAGCACCACCAACAAAATAGACAATACCATTTAAATAGCTCATTCTACCACTTGTGCCCGATGTTTTGGTTTTCCATAAAATAGTGCCATCTATAGGGTTTAAAGCATAGGTAAACCCATCTTCATTGGTTGCTATTATTTTATCTTCTTTAATAATAAAACCAGAGAACAAAAAGTCTTGTGGAAAAGGTTTTATCCACAATTGATTGCCTGTGTTAAGGTTATGGCAAACTAATTTTTTACCAACATTAGCAATAATTTTATTAGTATATATTTGAGGTGGCGTAAAAACACTCGTATTTACAGTTGGTGAAGATAATAATTTTCTATCCCAACCCCAACTATTGGTTGAAATATCATACATACCAAAAAAAGAATTAACTTCCCAACCAGGTAAAGGTTCCGAATAAGTTACTAATAATTTAGTTACTTGATTAGGCACTTGAGTGATATATATAATACCACCAACCCCAACTAGAGAAACATAATTACCCGAATAATTAGCTCTTAAAAACTCAGATAATTCACCAGTTTGGATATTACCTTGAAAAGCAATTTGCTCTCTATTTCCATCTTGATTAATTATAGAACCATAAGTAATATAAGAATTGTTAAAAGAATTTATTCTCACATCATACGGCTTTTCTCTTCTAAACTTCCATTGTGTAGTACCAGTATCTAAATTGATACAATAACTTCGGTCACTTTTTTGATAGGTTAATAGATTGTTATTTTGATACGTATAAGCTATACGAATATCTTCCGTTTCGGGTTGGTATCTATCGTCCCAAGACCATATGGCATCTCCGTTATTTGGATTAATTAATGTCATTAATCTATTGTTAGTACCATTGGTAGTTGGTATAGCAATATTATCATTATAGTAAATAGCTTTTCTAAAGGTAGAATTGGATGTAATACCATTATTATGCAATGATTTTTTCCATTGGTAAGGTAAGGAGATAAGTACACCATTACTATCCGTTTGTGTAGTAGCAAACTCCTCTTTTTGGCATCTTGCCAAAAAGAGGAATACTATTAGTATTATTGTTATGTGTTTCATATTAATTAGTTTCAAACCAATCGTTATTTGGTCTGTTAAAAATAAGATTAAAAACTTCTTTCGTTTCATCCACACCATTACCATCTACGGTCATATTTCTAACCTCAATATGGTTTGCGCCACTTACTTCATAAGCATTATTTAAGGTTGGGTTATTAAGCATTATTTGGGTATATGTTGGCAGTAAACCATCGCTTGGGTAATTTACCGAGACTAATCTGGTGCGTTGTTCCCAAGAAAAATCTAGAGGATTAGAACCATCCCATATATTACCACCAAAATTAGTGTTTAATGCCCAATAAGTTTGCTCTTCTACTCTAGAGGTTTTAATTAATGCGCTCCATATATTTTCACTACTATCTATCCAATTTCTACCTCTTTTCCATTGTTGTGCTTTGTAACCCGCCGCAGGATTAAGAATAGAAAAAGAATGTCTAAATATAGTGATATAAAAAACAGCAGCAGATCTATGTAAATAATAGTTTAAACTATATATAGCTCTTGCGTTACTAACTTTATTGGGTAATTTGGTGTCGGGCTCATTTTTATATTGACTTGAACTAAACATACGCCAATGTACTGGGCTATTTTCTTGTGCCCAGATTGAAATTCTTGGTATGTTTGGGTTTTGCGTATCGGTATAGGTATTAATAGCGTCTATGGTTGGGCTTCCAACTCGTAAATCAGCATTAGCAACAGGTGTACCTTGACGTTTATAGATTAAGTCATTATCAATATATTTATTAGCCAAAATATGTGTATTTAAATAGGTGCCTAAATCAAATGGTAAAGACATAAAAACAGACATTGGTCCAGCATTTAAATGTAAAGCCGCGTTTTGAGCAGCATCTACTAAACTACCATCTAATACAGCGTTAGATATTGGCGCACCATAATTTGAAGTACATACGGTTATATAGCCACCAAATTTTTTAGGAGAACCATCCTTTAAATGATCCACTTCTCGTATCATTAAACCACCCATACTATGTCCTATCCCTAAATTTCTAGCGTTATTAGAACTTGGGCTATTGGCATTGGTATCATAAAAAGTTTCCATTTTTGTAATTACTTCGTTGGCTGCTATTGTTATACCATTATCTGTATCGTAATCGGTTATTTGACTAGTATCGTTGGTAAATTCAGTTAGTTCATTCGTGAAAATTTCTTCATAATGAAACCAAGAAGCCTTATTACCATCTAAACCATGTACCCAAGTTACATTTCGTTGTTGTGCTACCATATTTAGTGTTATAAATAAGATAAATAACCCCATTGTTTTATTGTGTGTGTTTTTCATAATATTATAAGTTTAGATTAAATTTAAGATGCTCAATTTTTGATAAAGACAATTTGTATGTTTTTTTTCCAGAAGGTAAAAGATACAATTCTTTTACTTGTATTGCTTTTAATACATCTTTAGAGTAAGCATAAAATTCACTTTGTAATAATTCATTATCTGTGCTATAAATTTTAGAACCCAAAAGTTTTTGATTGTTTTTATCAATTAACAAAACAGTATCTCCTGATAATTCTGGCTCTATACGATTAGATGCAATTCTTGCAGTAATAATACCATTACCTTGTTGGGTTATTTGTATATTGTTATCAGCAGCAGTACTTATAAACTCGTTTAAATTTGCTACAAACTCACCACCTTGTAAGTTGGCAATGGTTTCATTAATATCACCTAATGCAAGATTATTACCTTCTTCTTTTATTTTGTTTGCTAATTCCACATGGTTTTGTAATGGAATTTCTTCGCTTCTTACAAGTTCTCCTTTGCTATTATAATATTTTGCAGAAGTACCAGTTATTATTGTTTTGGTTATTTTTTGCCTGGTATCTGGTAATATTTGATGTAAAACAGCTACTTTATTAGATAATTCTAGATCTTCAATAGTTAAATTTAATTGCCCATTTTCAAATAACTGCATAGCTATTTTTTGTTTTTCACTACTTGGGTTGGTTGCAGATAAATCTAAGCTAGATAAAGTAACGGGATCCGATTTAAAATCGACAGATGTTGTTATTTCATAACTTATATCTAATAAAGGTTTGTTTGTATTTAATGATTTTACATTTTGAGTGATATCTTCCGTAATAATATCGGTGCAACCCAAAAGTAACCCAGTTAAAAAAACAAGGCTTATCATTTTTGTAATTATTATATTTATTTTCATGGTATACTTATTCTATGTAATACTACATGCAGTTTATTAAGTCGCTGTTGTAGATTTTTCCGACTGGTTTTTACTTAATACCATGTATAGTTAAGTAAAACCAGTAAAAAATTGTAAAAATATTTTGTGCCAAAACTCCTTACGAACTAGAAGTCGAAGAGTCGAAGAGTGTTTTTCATAATCTACCAAATATAAGAAAAAAAAGAGTACCAAAAAATACCTACAAGTAGGTATGTTTTAAAAATTAATAAGTTAATAATCAAGTAGTTGGTTTTTTAGACAATTTTTTAAAATCCTACTAAAACGCAGATAATTAATTTTACTCTTAATACAGCATCCATAAAGTTCTTTTTATTATTTATCTTTGTAGACTTACAAAAACACCATGACAAACCCAAAAAGATATACCATAACCGCTGCTTTACCTTATACTAACGGACCAGTTCATATAGGGCATTTAGCAGGTGTTTACGTACCTGCCGATATTTATGCACGTTATTTAAGAGCAATTAAAAAAGATGTTTTATATGTTTGTGGTAGTGATGAACATGGCGTTCCTATAACCTTAAGAGCAAAAAAAGAAGGCATTACACCACAAGCGGTAGTAGATAAATACCATAAAATTATAAAAGAATCTTTTCAAGAGTTTGGTATTTCGTTTGATAATTATTCTAGAACATCGTCTAAAATTCATCATGAAACAGC
>CAZOQL010000012.1:10523-31843 GCA_964582005.1 uncultured Flavobacteriaceae bacterium
GTATTTCGTTTGATAATTATTCTAGAACATCGTCTAAAATTCATCATGAAACAGCTTCAGAATTTTTTAAAAAATTATATAAAAATGATAAGTTTTTAGAAGAAACCAATGCTCAATTATACGATGCCGATGCAAAACAATTTTTAGCCGATAGGTTTGTAGTAGGTACTTGCCCAAAATGTGGTAATGAAGAAAGCTATGGCGATCAATGTGAAAAATGCGGTACAAGTCACAATGCAACGGATTTAATTAATCCAAAATCTGCCATTACTGGAAATGTGCCCTCTTTAAAAGAAACCAAACATTGGTATTTACCATTAGATCAATATGAAACATGGTTAAGAGAATGGATTATAGTTGGTCATAAAAAAGATTGGAAAACCAATGTTTTAGGACAAGTAAAGTCGTGGTTAGACGATGGTTTACGACCAAGAGCTGTAACGCGTGATTTAGATTGGGGAATACCTGTACCAGTAAAAGACGCCGAAGGAAAGGTTTTGTATGTTTGGTTTGATGCACCAATTGGCTATATATCTTCCACCAAAGAATGGGCACAGCAAAATAATGAAGATTGGGAGCCGTATTGGAAAGATAAGGATACTAAATTAGTACACTTTATTGGTAAAGATAATATTGTATTTCATTGTATTATTTTTCCTGCAATGCTTAAAGCAGAAGGCTCTTATATTCTGCCAGAGAACGTACCTGCAAATGAGTTTTTAAATTTAGAAAATAATAAAATATCCACTTCTAAAAATTGGGCAGTTTGGTTACACGAATATTTAGAAGATTTTAAAGACCAACAAGATGTGTTGCGTTATACCTTAACGGCAAATGCACCAGAAAGCAAGGACAATAACTTTACCTGGAAAGATTTTCAGGCACGTAATAATAACGAGTTGGTTGCTATATTTGGTAACTTTATAAATAGAGTAGTGGTGTTAACCAATAAATATTACGATGGTATAGTTCCTTTACCAATATATTTTAAAAAAAGAGATGTAGACACCTTAAATTTAGTTAAAGAATATCCTACCATAATAGGAAAATCAATAGATAAATATCGTTTTAGAGAAGCATTAGGAGAACTAATGAATTTAGCTCGTTTAGGAAATAAATATTTAGCAGATGAAGAACCTTGGAAAAAGATAAAAACAGATGAAGAGCGAACGCAAACAATTATGTATGTTGCACTTCAAATCTCTAGAGCATTATCCGTTTTATGCGAACCATTTTTACCATTTACTTCTCAAAAATTAAAAAAGATATTAAATATTACTTCTCACCATGATGAAATAGCACTATTATGGGATGACATTAAAACAAAAGAAACCTTATTGCCATCCAAACATAAAATAGGAAAAGCAGAATTATTATTTTCTAAAATTGAAGATGCAACAATTCAAAAACAATTAGAAAAGTTAGAAGCTACAAAAATTACCAACGAACAAGAAAACAAAGTAATAGAACCTCAAAAAGAAACCATTAATTTTGAAGATTTCACTAAATTAGATTTACGTGTAGGTACTATTTTGGAAGCTGAAAAAGTACCTAAAACAAAAAAATTATTACAGTTAAAAGTGGATGTAGGTATAGATGTTAGAACTATTGTAAGTGGTATTGCCGATAGTTTTAAACCCAATAAAATTATTGGACAACGAGTTACCGTTTTGACCAATTTAGCACCAAGAAAAATACGAGGCGTAGCAAGTAATGGAATGATTTTAATGACCGAAACCTCAGACGGAAAATTATCCTTTATTGAGCCAGATTCAAAAAATGTAAAAAATGGCGAGGTAATAAGTTAATAAAGATGTTAATTTTTTATAAAAAAGAGAAATAAAATGCATTTTTATTATAAATAAGAGTTAAAAACTATTACTTTTGCAACTGTTAAGGTCGTAAGACTTTAATTTTTCTTTTTCATAGCAATTTTCCCATCCACCTGCAAAGGTGGGTGGGTTTTTTATGATAAAATAATTTCAGAATAAGGTATAATGGTGTTATATCCTTTTTGTTTAAAATAATCTGTTGTTTTTTCATTACCTGTTGCCAAAATAAAATCGCCGCCCCAAGCACCAAGACTTTTTATTTGCCCAAAATAATCAGAAAACAAAACTTCTTGAATCGGTTTTTTTCGAATTACTTTTGAAATTATAGTTTCGTGTTCTTTAAGTAATTTTCGAAAATCAGTTATATTCGTTGCTTTAGAAATTAATTCCGTCAAATGATTTATTTCAGAAATTAAGGAGTCTTTATTTTTCGTGTATTTTTGATATACTTTAATAGCATCCCTACTATTTTGTTTTTTATTTAAATAAATAAAAAAAAGTTGCTTTTTAAAAGAAGGGTTAAAAGATGTCGGTTTAATAATAGGAACATTACCTTTTAAATTATACAATATAGGAGTATTGTTTTGTGCACAAGCTATATCATAGGCACTACCACCAAAAATTTTAAACTGTAAATCAAAAGCATTTATTTTTGCCCAAGACGCTATATTATTTATTAAAGTTGATGAGGTTCCTAATCCCCAATTTATTGGAAATGACAATTTTGTTGTAACACGAATGGTTTCGTTTTTATTAAGAAAAGTAGGGTTTATTTTTTTTACCTCTTGTACTATTTTTTGCAATGTTTTAGAAACAGAATCATTGGTTTTTTTAATAATTTTTAGCGATGGTAATTCGAATATACATGAAAACCAAGTATTATTATCAAGATCTAAACTATGCCAATACAAGAAATTTTCTTTCGAAAGAGTATTCTTTTCTATTACTAAACTTTGTCCAAATTTAGTTGGTAGAGCCAATGATTTAGCTCCATTGAGAACCAAGTATTCGCCAGTTATTAAGAGTTTTCCGTTACTATAAAATTTCAAAACAGTTAATTTAATAGGTCAAATATAAACAAAAAAACTCCTGCTATTAGCAGGAATTAATTTTTAAAAAACTATTATTTTTTAATAATTTTAAAAGTTCCTATTGTTTTTTCTATTTTCGTTTTCATATAATAAGTTCCGCTTGATAGGTTGGTTAAATCAATAGCAATTTCTAAGCTTGAAAGTTGTACATTTCTTATTTCTTGACCTAAAAGGGTATAAATAGCAACAGATGTAATATTTTTATTAGCTGTTAAAGTTAATTTATCAGTTACAGGGTTTGGATAATAGTTAAAATCAAAAATAGCTAAATCATCTATAGAAGCAAGGTTTGGATCATAAGCAACTACATTAAACTTACCAACCCTATTATTATCTAATTCCCAAACTCTAATTAACACAACATCGTTAGGAGTTTGACCAGATAAAGTTACCTTACTCATTCTAGTTGGCCAATTATCATCATTACAATCAATTTGTGTTAAACTACCACAAGTTCCAGAATAAACAGCTAAACCACCATCACTCCAGCCATTAGCATAAAGTGTTTCTATAATTAATTCCCCCGAAGCTGGTATAATTGCCGAATACCACATATCACCACCATTATAATCTCCAGGCGTACATGTTGGTGTTATTTCACCAGAATCAGTTGTATTAATATTATTACCTGTTATTACATTTTCAGTAATTAATGCACCAACGATTAAGTTAATTGGGTTTGTACACAAATCATTAGAAGGTGTTGGAGGAATGGATTCTATTGCAATTGTAAACTCACCCCTATTATCTGAAAAAATGCTCACATCGTGCCACATTTGTAATATATATGTTTGTCCAGCTGTTAATCCCTCAAAAAGATGTGTTGTATTATTAGCCTGACAAGTACCTACAATTTCACTTCCACCACATGAATCTAAAAGGACGGCTTCTATTTGATTACCAACTGTGCCAGCTGTATAAACAACTACACCAGTTTCTCCCATTGGTACGGTAAATTCATAAAAGACATCGTGATTGGTTACAACACCATCACAACTTGTTAAAGATATTGGACTATTAGTTGCATCCGTAGTATTTCCAATAATCTCATTACCAATACTTGCATCAACATTATAAACAATTAACATAGTTGCATTTGCACACAAGTCATTATCAGGTATGGTAATAAAGTCATTTTCGAACCAGAAAAAATCATTTGGTCCTGGTGCTGTAACGGCAATATCAAAATCGCCATCGCCATCTATGTCTTTGGTATGTAATCCGTAAGAATCTCCTATTACCACAGCTGTGGCGGCAATATGTTTGGTGAAATTTTGAGCACCATCATTTTCATACCAAACAAGCTCATTACTTTGGGTTGCTGATGCTACAACATCTATAAAACCATCATTATTAAAATCAACTGCTTGTGCGTAGGAAGCATAATCTATAGTAGTATCAATAGTGTGTTTTGTAAATGTTGGTAAGGTAGCGCCATCACTTTCAAACCAAGCTACTTCATCACCAATAGAAGCGGATGCAATAAAATCTAAATTATTATCACCATCTATATCTACAATATAAGCTGTTGATGCACCCATAAATGTGGTTGCTACAGAGTGTTTTGTAAAAGTACCAGTACCATCGTTTTCATACCAAGCCACTTCGTTTCCAGTAAAAGAGGTTACTAACAAATCATCATCGCCATCATTATCAATATCATCTCGTTCAACGGAACTAGCGCTAGATAAACTACTATCAATTATGTGTTTTGTAAACGTAATAGTTGGGCTTCCACCATCATTCTCGTACCAAGCCAGTTCATTTCCACCATTAGCAACAACGACAATATCCACATCACCATCACTATTAAAATCGCCGCCACTTCCATAATTAGAACCAGTTGAACTAGCATCAATAGTTTGTTTAGTAAAATTTTGAGCACCATCATTCATATATAAATAGACAGCATTCCCATAATAAGCATTTACTAAAATATCTTCATCATTATCACCGTCAATATCACCAGCTGTAACCGAAATTGCACCATCAACTACAACATCTATAATGTGTTTAGTGAAATTTTGAGCACCATCATTTTCAAACCAAATTAATTCATCACCAGTTAAAGTAACTACTAATAAATCTTCATCACCATCACTATCTAAATCTATAATAAAAGTTGAGGTAGCATCACTTAAAGAATTATCTACTATGTGATCTGTAAAATTTTGTGCCACTAGTAATGAAGGCATAAATAAAAGTAACATTGTAATTTTTTTCATAATATTTTATATTTAATGAATAAAAGGAGGTAAACAAAAATACAAAAAACGAATTGTTTTATTATAAAAAGGTAAGGTAAAGTGAAAAAAAGTATTATTTATTCTTATTAATAATTGGTAAAAACAACAAAGACAAGCCTCCAGAAATTATTATTAAAACCGTTTGCGCGGTCCACATTATCCATCCAAATGCTAAAGCTGCATTCTCAGGTATGTGATATAAGGTTAAAACTCCAGCAACAAAAGCGGGATACACACCTAAACCGCCATTGGTTAACGCCATACTTATAGCGCCAATAACAAAACCTACAATAGTTGCTTCAAAAAGTAAATTTTCAGTTTCAGGGATAGCAAATGTAACCACATAAAACATTAACACATACATTACCCATATAAATATAGTATGTCCAATAAAAGCCCATTTATTTTTCATTTTAAAAATACTTAAAACCCCTTCTTTTAACCCTTGTAAAAACGTTTTTATTTTTAAAATAGAAACGTTTTTAGATTTAGAAAAATACCGATAAAGAAACCATGAAACAAGCGTTATTATAAGTAAAGCAAGTATTTTATTGGCAGGGTTATCGTTTGTAGGAAAAAGTTTTTCTTTAATCATTTCCGCTTGATAAATAAAGGCAATAAAAACAATGATTAATAACATAATTACATCCGCAATTCGTTCGGCTACTATAGTACCAAATGCTTTATCAAAAGGAATATTTTCGTATTTTGAGATAGTAGTAGCTCTTGCTATTTCACCAGATCTAGGAATAGTTAAATTTAAAAAATAAGATACAAAAACACTTAAAAGACGGTTTATAAATTTAGGTTTATAACCTAAAGGCTCCAACATAAATTGCCACCTTATAGCTCTAGAAACATGACTTAAACCACCTAAAAAAAGAGATAAAGCAACCCAAAAATAATTGGCGGTTTTAAAGGAATGCTTGATATCAACAATATCGTTTGGTTTTAATTTTGAAAGAGAATACCATATTAAAAAAATTCCCAATGCGATTGGGAGCGTAATAAATAAAGTTTTTTTTGTCGTTTTATTCAATTTCAAATAGAGTTTATTAATCTAATAAATTCTTTTCATTAGGAAAAACTAAAGAAGGTTTGAATTTTTTCGCCTCTTCAAATTCTAAAATAGCAAAAGTGATTAATATTAAAACATCACCAACAGCAACCAATCTAGAAGCAGCACCATTTAAGGTAATTTCACCACTTTTTTTAGGGCCAGGAATTACATAAGTCTCTAAACGCGCACCATTATCATTATTAACAATGAGTATTTTTTCTCCTTCAATAATATTTGCAGCATCCATTAAATCTTCATCAATAGTAATACTACCAATATAATTAAGATCTGCTCCAGTTACTCTTACTCTATGTATTTTTGATTTTACTACAGTTACTTGCATTTGGCGAAATTACTATTTTTTTACAAACTCATATTATCAATCAATCTTATTTTTCCTGCAAAAACTGCAATAAAGGCTCTACAATTATTTTTACTATCCTTTTTCTTAACTTTTTTTAGTGTATTTTTTTTAGCAATTTCAAAGTATTCGAGTTCTAATAGGGCGTGTTTTTTAAATTTTTTTTCCACCCATTTCACTACTTTTTTAGTAGAATTTTTTTGGAATTTTTTTGGAATTTTTTTTAAGATATTATAAATAAAAGGTGCCGCTTCTCTTTGTTTTTTTGTTAATCTCGCGTTTCTTGAACTCATTGCTAAACCATCCCTTTCTCTATAAATTTTACAACCTATTATTTCTAAAGGCAATTGTTCTATTGCTACTAATTTTTTAATAATTTGTAATTGCTGAAAATCTTTTTTACCAAAATAAGCTTTCGTAGGTTTTACAATATCAAATAATCGCTTTACAATTGTTGCTACACCATTAAAATGTCCATTTCTAAACTTCCCTTCCATTTGATGTTCAATACCACCAAAATCAAAACGAGTAGAAGTGATTTTTTGCTTGTAAATTTCGGTAACCGAAGGAGTAAAAACCACATCACAACCAATAGTTTCAAGTAAAGATAAATCCGCATCCATAGTAATAGGATAATTTTCTAAATCTTCTTTTTTATTAAATTGGGTTGGATTTACGAATATACTAACCACAATAATAGTATTCTCTTTTTTTGCTTTTTGAAACAAGGATACATGACCTTGATGCAAAGCGCCCATTGTTGGTATAAAACCAATAGAATTGTTTTTATTATACGATAATAAATGTTTTTGCAATAATAAAATAGAATTAAATACTTGCATACAAATGTTAATTAGAAGTTAAAAGCTTGTAAACTTACTATTTTCAGATGAGTTTCATACAAATTTTCGTATTTTTGCATTCATGTTTTTGATGTTTTACTTTTCATCTTCTTTGAAAACTGTTTGGTAAAATCTCTTCTTCTAAATTAACTTTAGATTAAAATCAAAATGAAAGAAAAAAAAATATTATATATATCATCGGAAATGATGCCTTATTTGCCAGAAACCAAAACTTCTAAAATGAGTTTTGAAGTGGCAAGAAAAATGAATTCAAAAGGAGCACAAATTAGAGTTTTTATGCCACGTTTTGGAGTAATAAATGAAAGAAGACATCAATTACACGAAGTAATAAGATTGTCAGGTATGAATTTAATTATAAATGATATAGACATGCCTTTAATCATTAAAGTTGCTTCTATTCCAAAAGAAAGAATGCAAGTATACTTTATTGATAATGATGAGTATTTTAAAAGAAAAGCCGTTTTTACCAACGAAGATAATGAATTGTTTGATGATAATGACGAACGTGCTATTTTCTTTGCAAAAGGCGTTATTGAAACAGTAAAAAAATTAAATTGGTCGCCAGATATTATACATATTCAAGGTTGGATGGCATCTTTAGTTCCTTTATACTTAAAAGAATATTTTAAAAATGATGCTCTTTTTACCGATAGCAAAGTAGTAGTTTCTGTATTCAATGAGCCTTTTGTAGGTGATTTAAATGAAGATTTTATCAATAAAGTTTATTTTGATGGTATTGATAAAGATAAAATAGAATTATTAAAAACACCAAACTTTAATAATTTATTAAAAATTGCTATTGAAAACGCGGATGCTGTAATTCAAGGTAGTGAAGAATTACCTGAAGAATTAACAACTTATATAAACACATTAGAAAAACCAGTTCTTGCATACTTAAGAGAAGAAGAATTCGTTGAAGCTTATGTGGATTTTTATCAAAATCAAATTTAAATCTTAATTATTTTTTATTTCACCCAAATTATGACTATTAAAAATAGCACTATTTTACAATATATAACCCTTGTTATTATTTTATTTGTGAGTTTTACAGCTTGTGAAACAGATTTCGAAAATATTGCAGGAGACCTTGTTGACAACAATGTTTTTGACATAAAAAGCAAAAATTACGAAGTGGTTTCTTATTCCGAAAACATCAATTCTTCTAGAGTAGATAATATAGATTTTATAACATCAAACTTAGGATCTCTTAATACTTTAGGAGTTTATAAAGCACACGAAAACAGCAATGAATTTGGTTTATTAAAAGCGTCAGTTGTAGCACAAGTAGTAAGTCCAACAAACATTGATTGGGGTGATAATTTTAATTTAGACGCTGTCTTTTTAGAAATACCATACGATGCAACTAAAATAGAGAATGCATCCGATGGAAAACCACAATTTGAACTCAATAAAATATATGGAAACACAGATGCTAATTACCAAATTCAAGTTTCAAGACTAGAAACTTATTTGAATTTATTAGATCCTTTTAACCCAACAGAATCCAATAAATATTATTCCGACAGAAGTTATGTTACTTCTACTATTTTATATCCTTGGTCTAATTTTAAACCAAATGCAAAGGATACCGTTTTATATTTAGATAGAGAGATATTAGATATTGCAACCAACAATTACAATCCAATAATGGTTGAAGATACTATAAAAAGTTCTAATTTAAATCCATTTATACGCTTACCACTAAACACCTCATTTTTTGAAACAGAGTTTGTAAATAATAATGACCAATCCGTTTTTGATAGTTTTGATAATTTTAGTCAATTTTTTAAAGGCCTATATATTGAGACAAATGGTACAGATGGCTCTATAATGTTATTAAATTTAGGAACAGCAAGTATTAAATTTTATTATACTAATACGGAAGATAAAACCCAAAACGAACAAGACGAAAATATAGACTTCAATGGCAATGGAACTATCGAAAATATAGACGTTACTTATCCCGTAAGAACTAAAAAAACAATGCTATTTCCATTAGGATCAATAGGAAAAGGTATTAAAACCAATGTTTTTGAAAGAGATTATACGGGATCAAATGCACAAAACCCAATTAACAATCCTGATATGATAAATGGAGAAAAAAAACTATATGTACAAGGAGCACAGGGATCTATGTCGTTTTTAGATATTTTTAATGGCGTAGATTTAGATGTTATTAGAGACGAAAATTGGTTAATTAATGAAGCTAGTATTACTTTTTATATTGATAAGCAAGCAAGTACTAATGAAGTTCCAAATAGATTGCTTTTATATAAAGTAGATGAAGACCCTTTAAATGGAATAAACGAGAACACACACATTTTAGACGCTTTAACTGAGGTTAGCACATTTAACGGATATCTACAAAAAGAAAGTGATGACGATGACGCGGACGTTTTAAAATATAAAGTAAATATAACCGATTATATATCGGAAATATTAAAACAAGAAGATTATATAGAACCAGCTAAATTAGGTTTAAAACTATTCAACACTTTAGATATTCCAACGTCTGCTACCGATAAATTAGTAGAAGATTTTAGTTGGGACCCAAGAGGAGTTGTTTTATATGGTAATAAATATATTTCAACCGATGCCAATTATGATAAAAGAGTAAAATTAGAAATATTTTATACCGAAAAAACGAATTAGAATATGTGTGGAATTACAGGTTATATAGGTTATAGAGAAGCGTATCCAATTATTATTAATGGATTAAAACGTCTAGAATATCGTGGTTACGATAGTGCTGGGTTAATTCTTTATGACGGTGAATCTGTAAAAATGACAAAAACGAAAGGAAAGGTTGCTAATTTAGAAGAACGAATTAAGAAAGAAATAACTACTAACGGAAATATTGGTTTTGGGCATACACGTTGGGCAACTCATGGCGTTCCTAATGATGTAAATTCACATCCACATTTTTCAGAATCCGAAAACTTAGCTATAATTCACAATGGTATTATTGAGAATTATGACACCATTAAAAAAGAACTTATTAATAGAGGTTATACTTTTAAGAGCGATACCGATACCGAAGTTTTAATAAACCTTATTGAAGAAGTAAAAAAACAAGAAGGTGTAAAATTAGGAAAAGCAGTACAAATTGCATTAAATGAAGTAGTTGGTGCTTATGCTATTGTTGTTTTTGATAAAACCAAACCAAACGAATTTGTAGTTGCAAAACTAGGAAGTCCAATTGCTATTGGTATTGGAGAAGATAATAAAGAATTTTTTATAGCATCCGATGCATCTCCATTTATAGAATATACCAAAGATGCGATTTATTTAGAAGATGAAGAAATGGCTATTATTAAGGTTGGAAAACCGATAGAAATAAGAAAAATTAAAGACGATTCTATTGTTGCAGCCAATGTTTTAGAGTTAAAATTAAACTTAGAACAAATTGAAAAAGGTGGTTATGAACACTTCATGTTAAAAGAAATATATGAACAACCAAAAGCAATAACCGACACCTATAGAGGTAGATTACTAGCAAATGAAGGCATCATTAGAATGGCTGGTGTTGATGATAATATGCAACGTTTTTTAAATGCAAAACGAATCATTATAGTGGCTTGTGGTACTTCATGGCACGCAGGTTTAGTTGCCGAATATCTTTTTGAAGCTATTGCGCGTGTTCCTGTTGAGGTAGAATATGGATCGGAATTTAGATATAGAAACCCAATAATTAATAAGGATGATATTGTTATTGTAATATCACAATCTGGTGAAACAGCCGATACTTTAGAAGCAGTTAAAATGGCAAAATCTAAAGGTGCTTTTGTTTTTGGTATTTGTAATGTCGTAGGTTCTTCCATAGCTAGGGAAACCGATGCTGGTGCTTATACACATGCAGGACCAGAAATAGGTGTTGCTTCAACCAAAGCATTTACTACTCAAATCACTTTATTATCTTTAATAGCTTTAAAATTAGGTTTAGCAAACGGCTCTTTATCCAAAACAGATTATCAAATTTATTTACAAGAAATGGAATTGATACCTAATAAAGTAAAAGCACTATTAGATATTAACGACAAAGTAAAAGACATAGCAAGTATATATAAAGATGCAACTAACTTTTTATATTTAGGAAGAGGTTTTAATTTCCCTGTTGCTCTTGAAGGTGCTTTAAAATTAAAAGAAATATCTTATATTCATGCCGAAGGTTATCCAGCTGCCGAAATGAAACACGGCCCAATCGCTTTAATTGACGAGAATATGCCAATTGTTGTAATTGCGACTAAAAAAGGACATTATGAAAAAGTAGTAAGTAATATTCAAGAAATAAAAGCAAGAGAAGGAAAAATTATTGCCATTGTAACCGAAGGTGATACCATTGTAAAAGGAATTGCCGATCACGTTATTGAAATACCAGAAACCGAAGAAGCGTTTTCACCTTTACTAACTACCATACCAATGCAATTATTGTCTTATCACATTGCTGTAATGTTAGATAGAAATGTAGATCAACCACGTAATTTAGCAAAATCTGTTACTGTAGAATAATATTAATTATTGAAAATTAAAAGACTCAATACACGTAAAAAATCGAATAATAAACGCGGTATATTTTTAATACTACTACTATTTATTATTATCTACCTTTGGTATAATGCAGAGAATATGGTTAATTTACTATTTAAAAAATAACATTAAATTTACTTTACCTACATTTGCATTATCTTAACAAAGATTATTTAGTATAATACAAAACTTCAGTATAACAAATAATCTATAATACATTCACATAATGTGAATACGAAATAACAATTTAAAAATACATGAGTAAAAGAAAAAAGAAGTTTCCACAAAATTTTAAAAAGAAAGTTGCAGGAAACCAAATAAAAAATTTAGAAAGAAACATACTACAAACACTAAGTCAAGAACCGTCTCAAAGCTTTAATTACAAGCAACTTGCGTCTAAACTAGATATTGATAATCCAAATGGAAAAAATCAAATAGTTAGAGAATTAGTAAGCTTAACTTCCGATAAAAAGATAAAAGAAACCGACCGAGGAAAATTCCAGATTGTGGCACAAGATAAATACTATACTGGTAAGGTTGATGTAACTTCTCGTGGTGGCGCATACGTAATTTGCGAAGATTTAGAACAAGATATTTATATTCCGTCTAGAAATATGAACCATGCTTTACATCAAGATATCGTAAAAGTATATATCTATAATCGCAGAAAAAACAAAAAAATTGAAGGCGATATTGTAAAAATCATAACAAGAGAAAAAAATGATTTTGTTGGCGTGTTACAAAAAAATAAAAACTTTGGTTTTGTAGTGCCTGATGATAGAAAAATGTATGCGGATATTTTTGTACCAACTAAACACTTTAATAATGCCGAAGATGGTGATAAAGTATTAGTATCTATAAGCGATTGGCCAGAAAATTCTAAAAACCCCTTTGGTAAAATAACCGAAGTATTAGGGAAACCAGGTGATCATAATACCGAGATTCATTCTATTTTATTAGAGTATAATTTACCGTATAAATTCCCAGAAAAGGTAAAAGATGATGCGGCAAAACTACCTATTAAAATTACCGAAAAAGAAATTGCAAAAAGACGTGATTTTAGAGATGTTTTAACCTTTACTATTGATCCTAAAACCGCCAAAGATTTTGACGATGCTTTGTCGTTTAAAATCTTAGAAAATGGCAATTATGAAATTGGGATTCACATTGCCGATGTAAGTCATTATGTACAAGAAAATACTATTTTAGAAGAAGAAGCCTATGCCAGAGCAACATCCGTTTATTTGGTAGATCGAGTAGTGCCAATGTTGCCAGAAGTATTATCTAATAATGTTTGTTCTTTAAGACCTAACGAAGAAAAATTAACCTTTTCGGCAGTTTTTGAAATAGATGAAAAAGCACATGTTATAAATCAATGGTTCGGTAAAACCATAATTTATTCGGATGCTCGTTTTGCTTATGAAGAAGCACAAGTTATTTTAGAAAATAATAATTTTAAAGATCCAGCAGTAAACGACACATTAAACACAACAATACCTGCCGATATTTCCTTAACGGATAAAGAATACAATACAACTAACGAACTGGCATTTGCTACATTAAAAATGGATAAATTAGCCAAAATCATCCGTAAAAAACGAATGCAAACTGGCGCATTATCTTTTGATAGAGTTGAGGTTCGGTTTAATTTAGATGAAGAGTTTAACCCAACAGGCGTTTATTTTAAAGAATCGAAAGATGCTAATAAATTAATTGAAGAATTTATGTTATTAGCCAATAAAAAAGTAGCCGAATTTATTGGAAGAAATAAAAACGGAACACCAACTAAAAAAACCTTTGTGTATCGTATTCATGATGCCCCAGATTTATCTAAATTAGAAGATTTACAACGCGTAATCTCTAGGTTTGGCTATAAAATACAAACCGACTCTAGAAAAAGCACAACACAATCTATCAATAAATTATTGACCGATGTAAAAGGTAAAGCCGAGCAAAATATGATTGAAACACTTTCTATTCGCTCTATGAGCAAAGCGGTTTATACAACCAATAATATTGGGCATTATGGTTTGGCATTTGATTATTATTCACATTTTACTTCACCGATAAGACGTTATCCTGATGTAATGACACATCGTTTATTACAACATTATTTAGAGGATGGAAAATCGCCTAACCAAAATGAGTATGAAGAAAAATGTAAACATGCATCCGAAAGAGAATATTTAGCCACAAAAGCCGAGCGGGCTTCTATTAAATATATGCAAGTGAAATACATGCAAGACCATAATGATGAAGAATTTAAAGGTGTAATTACTGGCGTAACCGAATGGGGAATTTATGTGGAGATTATTGCAAATAAATGTGAAGGAATGGTTCGTTTAAAAGATATTAAAGAAGACTTTTATACGTTTGATGAAAAACAATTTGCCATTGTTGGGCAAGCAACCAAAAACACCTATACACTTGGCGATGAAATAACAGTTAAAGTTAAAAGAACCGATTTAGAAAGAAAACAATTAGATTTTTGGTTAGTAACAGATTAGTTAAAATTCAGGCATCAAATAAAAAATCCCAAGAAATATTTCTTGGGATTTTTTATTTAGTATGTTTTGTATGAATTCTAGTTAGAAATAATTATTTTCTCTACCATAAAATATTTTGAATTACGATTATCAATACGTAAGAAATAAATACCTTCCGTTAAAGTGGATACATTTAAAGTGTTTTCATTTTGTAATAAATCACCTTGTAAAACAGTTTGACCTAAAGTATTTATTAGTTTATAATTAAAAGAATCTAAATTAGTATTTAAATTAATCGTTAAATTAGTATTTGTAGGGTTTGGATAAATAGTAACTAGTTCAGATAGAAGATCTGCTACCGAAGCGGTACTAGAAGGATAACTTTCCATTGTTGTTACGCCTGAATTTGTTGGATCTAACCAGTTACTTAACCTAGTAGCATTACTTCCGCCACCAGTCCAAGAAACACCAAACCTTCCATAAGCATCAAACGAACCATTATCATTAGTTCCAGAACAGAGTGCGCCACCACCGAAAAGTTGCCCAATAATTTTTCCATTTTGATCATATAATGGAGAGCCTGAAGAACCACCTTCGGTAACTCCTAATTCCCATCCGTTGCCAGCACTGGTTATTTCCCAAGTTGGTGCGCCACTAAAAAAATCTTTTATTGTACCAGTATCATTTCTACAAATTTTCATAATATCTCCTCTTGGGTGATGAATACCAACGACAAAATTTGGATTTGTATCCGATTTATCCCAGCCAGACCAAACTCTATTCCAAGAAACAGGAATTGCTGTATTTAATTCTAATAGGGCAAAATCAGTACCAGCACTATTTGCTTTTATACTAGCTCCACTAATAGTCATATTAATTGGCCCGTTTGTACTGTTTCCAAATGTTGCACAAATAGGGTTTGGACTTATCCATCCAAAACGAAATGCCCAATTTTGTGTGTTTTGTCCATTTGTACAATGATTTGCTGTTAAAAAGTAAGGTGTTTGATCGTTAGCTGTAGTGTTAATTAATGCACCAGAACACCAATCAGACCCATTATTTAGTATAAGTGCTACAGCTCTTTTATTACTATCTTTATGATCTTCCCAATCGGCTCCAATAGGACAATCTACATCGTGGTTACAATTACCAGATTGGCCTAATGTTTTTAAACCTTTATTTGGGACACCTCTATAACCATGGGTTATGTTGCTTATATGTAATTTTCCTTGGTTAGCTACTTTTTTTGGTTCGTAATATTCAATCCACAAGGTTTCTCCTTGTACTATCCAAGTACCTAAAGAGCCACTTTTTTGATTTTGAATAGCCGTATAAGCTCCTAACAAATCACTTTTATCCTCATTATATAAATATACTTTTCCGCCTTTTGGCATAAAAAATTCATCAAAAATAACATTCATAGATAAGGCATTTTCTGAAGTAAATTGTATTCTCCAAATACGATCGCCATTTTTTAAAATAGTCCATTCACCATCTTTAAACCCAAAATTAACCTCGTGTTTATATCCAAAACGATATGGCATCGTTAACTTGTCATTTATAAAATCTTCTTGTTGTATTTTATCTAAATCAAATTGTGGTAATGTATGATTTTTTATAGATTTAGTGTTAATCTCTAATTGCCAGCTTAAAGGTTTTCCTTCGTTGGTAACTTGACTAAACAGTGTAGTATTTATAAGTAATACAAAAAGTAACGTGATTTTTTTTATCATAATTGTGTAGTTTTGATGGTAAAAGTAGTTTTTTAAAAAACTTTAACTCAATTTTAAACTTTAATTTTTTATAATTGACCTCATTTTTTTTCATATAAATGTAACATTTCACTATATTTACCTAAACTAATTTACATGGTATTAACAACTTCCAATTCTATTGAAGGATATAAAATAATTGATTATTTAGGTATTATAACAGGTATATCAATCAATAAACAATCTATTTTTAAAGATAATTTAAATATAAATATTGAAAAAGCAAAAGAGGAATCTTTTCAGCAATTATAAGAAAATGCAGTTGCATTAAAAGCGAATGCTATAATTGGCATACAGGTAGATATTGAGTTTTTAGAACAGCGCTATAAAACTGTAGTTTCGGTTGTTGGTACAGCAGTATTGGTTAAATAATTAATTTTTTAATCTAATTATGGTAAATTATTGGTAAATTTGTACTTTAAATACATGTAAAATGATAGCACAACAAATTTTTTTAGGCGCTTTTGGACCACAACAAATTGCTTTAATAGCAGTAGTACTTTTATTGTTTTTTGGTGGTAGAAAAATACCAGAATTAATGAAAGGTATTGGTGGCGGAATTAAAGAATTCAAAAAAGCAACCAAAGAGGATGATGAAAAATCATCAGAAGAAAAAAAGTAATTAATTTTATATAATAAGAAATAAAAAAACGGATATGTTAATTCATATCCGTTTTTTCTATTTAATAAACGTGTAAATATTACTCTTCTAGTTTTTTACTATTATTAGAAGCTTCACTAATTTTATTGGCAGCAACCATTCCTGTTACAACATCGGTTAACATATTACTTGCAGCATTTGGATTATTAGGTAATAAAATCAAATTAGACCCAGATTTTGAACCGATACTTTGTAAAGTATCATAATGTTGGGTAACAATAATTAAGGCAGATGCCTCTTGTGAGTTAATTCCAGCTCTATTTAATATCACCATACTTTCTTCTAAACCACGAGCAATCTCTCTACGTTGATCGGCAATACCTTTTCCTTGTAAACGCTTTGATTCCGCTTCTGCTTTAGCACGTTCAACAATTAAAATACGTTGTGCATCTCCTTCGTGTTGTGCAGCCACTTTTTCACGTTCGGCAGCATTAATACGGTTCATGGCAATTTTTACATTTTCGTCTGGCTCAATATCCGTTACTAAAGCTTTAATGATATCATAACCATAATCTAACATCGCCTCTTTTAAATCACGTTTTATTGCTAGTGCAATTTCATTTTTCTTTACAAACACATCATCTAATTTCATTTTTGGTACTTCAGCACGTACTACATCAAAGATAAATGCCGTAATTTGCTCATGCGGATTTTGTAATTTATAAAAAGCATCATACACATGATCTTTTTGTATAAGAAATTGTACCGATATTTTTAAATGTACAAATACGTCATCTTTTGTTTTTGTTTCTACAATTACATCTAATTGTTGAATTTTTAAGCTCATTCTACCTGCAATTTTATCAACTAAAGGTATTTTTAAATTCAAACCTGCTTGACGTATGCTTTGGTATTTTCCAAAACGCTCTATAATTGCAGAAGTTTGTTGTTTTACAACGAATAATCCAGAAAGGATGATAAAAATTATTGGTACAATCCATATTGCACCATTGATAAGAAAATCCATATTTTTTTAGTTTTAAAAGTTAATTAATACAATCAAAATTAGTTGACCGATAGTTTGGTAAAGGTACTACATTTTGAAAAAACAATTTCAATTATATGTAGTAAATAATGTACATTTGTTACATACTTAAAGTGTTTATTTATGAAAAAGTTTTTAATTAAAATAATAATAGGTGCTATATTATTATTGAGTCTCTATTTTTTGGCAGTTTACTACTTAACGTTTAGTGAAGGTTTTAGAGCTGGTGAATTAGTAAAAATAAGTAACAAAGGCATTATTTTCAAAACTTGGGAAGGTAAATTAAGCCAAGGAATATCCGAAGAGTTACAATTCGAATTTTCTATAGAAGATAAAAATATTCAAGTAATTGAAGATTTAAAAAACCTACAAGGAAAACGTGTGAAATTAACGTATAGAGAGCGTTTTGGAACGTTTCCTTGGTTGGGTGATACTAAATACTTTGTAACTAAAGTAGAACGGACAGAGTGATTTAAGTGCAATAATTAAAAAAAGTCAGTTGATTCATGAATCAACTGACTTTTTTAAGATGTAGTATTTTTTATTACATTGGTATTTTAAGAACCATACCTGCTTGTAAATTTTTTAGACTCTTTATAATTCGTTTATTATCTGTAAATATTTTATCAGCATAAGTTGTAGTACCATAACGTTTTAAAGATATTTTTTCTAAGGTATCTCCACTTTCTACGGTATAAAACTGTTTGATGTAATGGTCTACAAAGGGTTTAATTGTAGGTGTTATTTTTTTCGCTACAACAACTCTTAATTTTTTTGGTGTAACTATTTTTTCCTTTTTAGTTACAACGGCAACGACAGCATCAATAGGGTTCTTAAAGGTTCTTTTAGGCATATATTTAGCAATGGTTTTAATCCATTTTGTAGGGCCACCTTTTACATAGCCAGTTTTTCCGTGTGGTACAATATTTTTTTTAGTGTTTTTTCCTTCACCAACATCAAACAACCAAATTGTTGGATAGCCTCGTACGCCAAAAGCTTTTTGTAAAGCATTATTTTGACTTCTAAGTGCTTTAGATAATTTTTTACGCCTGGGAAAATCTACTTCTAATAAAACCACATTTTCTTTTGCCCATTTTTGAAATTCAGGTTTGCTAAAAACTTCTCGATCTAACACCTTACACCAACCACACCAATCGCTACCTGTAAAATTTGCTAGTATAGGCTTGTTAGTTTCTTGTGCTATTTTAGCAACTTCATCAAAATTACTTTTCCATTCTATTTTGTCTTGTGAAAACACAGAGCTTATTGTAAGTAATAAAAAGGGTAAAAATAGATTTTTCATTTTAAATTATTTATGCTTATTGAAAGTCGCAATTGTTATGCCAAAATTACAAAAAAAAAGAGTCGTTGTATTAAAACGACTCTTTTTTAAGATTATTTTAGGAGTTTTATCTAACGCCGTGCATTAGTTTTTTAAGTAATGGGTTTAATGTCCAAATCAATAAACCAGCAACAGCAGGAACAATAGTAAAAATTAAAAAGAAACTACTTAAAGAATGTTGCTCTGTAAATTCTTCAATTCGTCCACCTAAGGTAGCAGCTAATTTATTACCAATTGCTATGGCTAAGTACCACATACCAAACATAAATGCAATCATTCTTGCAGGAACTAATTTACTCACGTAAGATAGACCAACTGGTGATAGGCAAAGTTCTCCTAAGGTGTGAAATAAATAAGCTAGTATTAACCAAATCATACTAACTCTAACAGTTCCAGCAACAGCGCCTTTTGGGATAGAACTAGCTCCATATGCTAAAATACCAAACCCAATTGCTAAAATTATTAAACCTAAAGCATATTTTGTGGCTGCCGATGGATTGTATTTTGAATCCCACCATTTAGAAAATGTAGAAGCAAATACAATGATAAAAAACGAGTTTAGAATACTAAACCAAGAAACTGTTATTTCTGTTACTTCGGCAGTAAATTGGTTATATAACATCCATAATACAACTACCCACATAATAGCAAAAGTTAGGAATAAAACTAAATTTGAGTTTAAAATTTTATGTTTCGTTCTTTTGTATAATAAGAATAATACCCACGAAATTAGTCCTAAGGGAATTATAGTTAATAAGGCATTAAATATATTAAATAGTAGTGCTGCATTACCTTCTAAAGAGCGTTGTGTAAAATCTCGTGCAAATAACACTAATGATGTTGCGCCTTGCTCAAAACTCATCCAAAAGAATACGGTAAAAAAAGCAAATATAATGAAGGCTATCATTCTATCTCTAATAATTTTTTCAAATCTACTAATACGTGTTGATATTAAATAGAGGAAGGTTAATAACCCAAATAAAATAATCCAATTTTTTGCTCCTAATTCCAGACCTAATAAAGACCAATTTCCTTTCGGAAGAATATTTATTTCGGCTATTTTAGACATTGGGTCATTAAAGATGTATAATAGCCCAATAATGGAACTAATTACAATTAATATTTTATCCGTTATGGTAAAATGATTTAATTTTTCGATTGGTTCATTAGCTAACTCAGCATCTAAAGTTTTTAAAGGTCTTTCGCCTATATCACCAAATAGTGGTTTTGCTAACCAAAATTGTAATGTACCAAATAACATAAATACGCCAGCCAAACCAAAACCCCAAGCCCAACCATGCGTTTCTGCTAAATATCCACAAAGCATCATCCCAAAGAAAGCACCTGCATTAACTCCCATATAGAAAATGGTATAAGCACCATCTTTCTTTTCTGGAAAATTTTTATACATTTCAGATATTATAGAAGTCATATTTGGTTTAAAAAACCCTGTACCAATTACCAATAAAGCTAAACCGAGATACAGTGATAACTCTGTTTCAAACGCCATAGATAAATGTCCTAAAGTCATAATTACAGAACCTATTACAACAGCCCAGCGATAGCCAGATATTTTATCGGCAAACCAACCACCAAGAATAGGTGTTAAATACAACAGCCCAGCATAAGTACCAAATAATGCACCTGCATTAGCTGATGTCCAACCCCAACCAGGAAAACCAACTCCAGCAACTGCCATTGTTAGAAAGTTTATTAAAAGAACACGCATTCCGTAAAAAGAAAAACGCTCCCACATTTCGGTAAAAAATAGCACGTATAAACCTGCTGGTTGCCCTAATACTTTAGTGTCAAAAAAATCTTTTTCAACTTGTGATAAATTCGTACTCATAAAAATTATATTTAAGTTAATTATTTATAAAAAGAAACCTTTTCAATTTTAAAATTGAAAAGGTTGTTAATTAGTCTGCTAATTCAAACCCTTCGGTTTCGTCATTATGCATTTCTACTTCGTTATCTTCTGCTCCATGCGTTAGACGTTTTAATGGTTTTAATAAGGCTATTACTAGTAAACCGAATACTACGGTTGTAATTGTAATTCCTATAAAAATTGCTTTTTCACCATATTCAGAAGCA
>CAZOQL010000013.1:0-31491 GCA_964582005.1 uncultured Flavobacteriaceae bacterium
TCGTTGCTTATATTGTATCTAGTTTAATTTTATTTGTGTTTTTTTCTGATAAAAATGTATTTCAATTTGACCAACTATTAATACGGTTTATTTCTTTTCTAGTATTTGGGTTTTTGCTTTTCTATTTTTATAGCTGGGATAAAACAATAAAAAATATAATTCTCTAAAAAAATAACACCTTTTTGAATTGTTTATTATTAATTCTATTAACATATTTGTAAATACTTAATGGAAAAATTATTCTTTTTATGGCGAAAATATTAAATGCCAAACAAATTTATCAAGCGGATGCTTTTACCATCCAAAAAAAAAATATTACATCTTTAGATTTAATGGAGTTTGCTAGTGAGTTATGTTTTAACTGGGTTCATAATCGCTTGCAAGGAAACCCTATTCATATACATGTAATTTGCGGCACAGGTAATAATGGTGGCGATGGCTTAGTTATTGCTCGCATGTTGAAAAAACATGGCTACAATATAAAAACCTATATTGTAAATTGCGACAATGAAAGAACCTCTAGTTTTATCGTAAATTACGATCGTCTTAAAGAATTAGGTGATTGGCCAGTTATAATCAAATGTGATACCGAATTTCCTACCATTACAGAAAACGATATGGTAATTGATGCTTTATTTGGTATCGGATTAAATCGTACACCAAAAGGTGTTTTAAAAGAAATTATTCAACACATAAACAACTCAAAAGCCTACATTCTTTCCATAGATTTCCCAAGTGGTTTATTTGCCCATAAAACCGTTACAGATACAAATAGTGTTATAAAAGCATTTCAAGTATTAACGTTTCAAACACCAAAACTAGCATTTTTATTACCCGAAAACGAAGCATATTGCACCAATTGGGAAGTATTACCAATTGGTTTAGATGAAGAATTTATCCAAAATCAAGAAAGTAAATTTTATCTTACTGAAAAACAAGATGTATTATCCATATATAAAATGAGAAGTAAATTTTCTCATAAAGGTACTTTTGGACATACATTAATTATAGGAGGAAGTTTTGGCAAAATTGGTGCAGTAAGTTTAGCGACTAAGGCTGCCTTGAAAATTGGTAGTGGTTTAGTTAGCGCTTACATTCCAAAATGCGGTTATACAATTATGCAAACCTCGATTCCTGAAGCAATAGTTGAAGTAGATACCGAAAACGAATTACATCATTTTAATTTCAAAACCAAACCAAACGTTATAGGAATTGGTATTGGCATGGGTACAAGTGCAAAAACTGAAAAAGGTTTTATCCATTTTTTAAAAGAAAATAAAACACCATTGGTTATAGATGCTGATGGAATAAATATTCTCTCCAAAGATTCTAAATATTTAAAATTGTTAGCAAAAGACACCATTTTGACACCACATCCCAAAGAGTTAGAAAGACTTATTGGTTCTTGGAAAAATGATTATCAAAAGCTAGAAAAAATTCAAAAATTTAGTAAAAAACACCAACTTATTTTAGTTGTAAAAGGCGCCTATGCTATAATTGTAAATCAAGAAAATTTATATTTTAATACAACTGGAAATCCTGCTTTAGCAACAGCTGGAAGTGGCGATGTATTAACTGGCATTATTACAGGTCTTATTGCACAAGGGTACAAGCCATTTGAAGCAAGTGTTTTAGGAACCTATCTTCATGGCTCTACAGCAGATGTTGCTATGCAAAATACAGTTTATGAAACATTTATTGCTAGCGATATAATTTCAAATTTATCCAATGCATTTATGGATTTGTTTGCTCGTGATAATCCTAAAGATAAAGACAGTAAATAAAACCTGAGTTTTAAAATAAAAAAGGAATTAAACGATACGTTTTCTTTTTATACACACGATATTCTTTTCCGAATTTTTCTGTTAAAAAATCTTCTTCCATAATTATTTTTAAAATTAAACTCAGGCTTAAAACAATAAAAATCAATAATCGCAACCAAGTAAAATTGACAAAAGTAGCAATTCCAAAAAAAAGTAACAAACCAGAATACATTGGGTTTCTTATCATTTTATAAGGTCCAGATATAACTAAATTGGCAATGTTCTTTACTTCGGGCTGCACATTAAAATTACCCAATCGCATTACTAAAACTCCCCAAAGAGATATTGTTAAACCAATGAATTGTAGTAGTAATAAAAAACCAGATGCAAACATATTTCCAAGCAAAGCAAAAAAAATAAAACTTGAAAATTGAATTATTACTAAAATTAAAGATTTTTTAGACATCTATTGAAATTTTTACCTTGTAAATTTACCACTTATTATTATTATTCTTATTAAAATAAATGTGTAAATTTGATTTTTAAAACAAAACACCATGAAAAAAATATTTTATCTTCTACTTATTTTTATTTTCACTTCTTGTAAACATGATAACCACAAAATAAAAATTACTTTCTTACAAGTAAATGATGTTTATGAAATTGGAACTTTAGAAGGCGGCAAAGTTGGTGGATTAGCTAGAGTAGAAAATTTACACCAACAATTATTAAAAGAAAACCCAAATACATTCCTATTTATGGCTGGAGACTTTTTAAATCCATCCTTAATCGGAACTTTGAAATATAAAGGCGAACGAATTAGAGGTAAACAAATGATTGAAGTGATGAATGCCATGAACTTTGATTTGGTTTGTTTTGGCAATCACGAATTTGATTTAAAATATGCCGATTTACAAAAAAGGTTAAACGAATCTAACTTTCAGTGGGTTTCTACCAATGCACAATTCAAAGATAAAGACGGAAAATTAAGTCCTTTTTATGTTGAAAAAGACAGTGTGAAAAACACGATTCCAAGAACTTTTATTTTTAATGTTACCGATACAGACGGAACAGCTATTAAAATTGGTTTTGTAGCACCAACTATAAATTCCAACCCGAAAGATTATGTGGATTATGGTGATTTTTATGAAGATGCCAAAAATGCTTATAACACCTTAAAAGATAAAACCAATTTTGTTATTGGCTTAACGCATTTACAACAAAATCAAGATAAAATGTTATTGAAAATGCTACCTGAAATTCCGTTAATTATGGGCGGACACGAACATCACAACATGTTAATATCCGTAGGAAATTCAAAAATTGCTAAAGCAGATGCAAATGCAAAAACGGTTTATGTACATCGTTTAGAATATAATACAAAAACTAATAAACTAAATATCGAATCGGAACTAGTGCCAATAAATGCAACAACTGGTGAAGATCCAAAAGTAGCACGTATTGTAGAAAGATGGCAGGTTTTATTAGATGCAAAAATTAAAGAAATTTTACCAAATCCTGAAGAAATTATTTATACAGCTACAATTCCTTTAGATGGTCGTGATAAATCAGTGCGAAATAAACAAACTAATTTAGGAAGTCTAATTACCAAAGGAATGGCATATGGTTTTGATAATAAAGTTGATTGTGCCTTGGTAAATGGAGGCTCTATCCGTATTGACGATCAATTATCTGGCGCAATTACAGGTGTTGATATATTTCGTGTTTTACCTTTTGGTGGTAAAGTATTAAAAGTAGAAATAAAAGGAAATGTACTAGAAAAGGTTTTGAATTATGGTAAATTAAAAGCAGGTAATGGTGCTTACTTACAACGTTATAAAGCAGATTATAACATTAAAAATAAACAATGGTTAGTTAATGGTAAGAAAATAAACCCTACTAAAGTTTATACAGTTGCTTTTAGTGATTACCTTTTAAAAGGAAGAGATATTCCGTTTTTAAAACCAGATAATAAAGGCATTTTAAGTATTTATAAACCTAATGAAAAGGAATTAAATTACGATATTCGAAAAAGCGTTATCCAGTATATGAAAACTTTAAAACAAAATAATTAAGGCTGTAAACGTTCTATTGACCAATTAAAATCTTCTTGCAAAGTAAATCGAATTCTATCATGCATTCGGTTTGGTCTACCTTGCCAAAACTCTATAACTTGCGGTTTAATCAAAAATCCTCCCCAATGTTTTGGTCTTGGAATTTCTTTATTTTTAAATTTTTTTACACTATTTTTTAATTGTTCGTCTAAAATTTCTCTTGAAGCTATCGTGTCACTTTGGTTGGAAGCCCAAGCCCCAATTTTACTTCCTTCTGGTCTAGATTCAAAATAACCATCGGATAAATTTTCTGGTAATTTCTCAGCAACACCTTTAATAATAACTTGTCGCTCTAAACCTTGCCAAAAAAAAGACACGCTTACTTTTGGGTTTTCTGTAATTGCTTTTCCTTTTTCGGAATTATAATTGGTATGAAAAATAAAACCTTCCCAAGTAAAACGTTTCAATAGCACTACTCTATTTTTGGGGAAACCATCTAATCCAATAGTAGCAATATGCATCGCATTGGCTTCGCCTTTTTCCGTTTTTTCTGCTTCAAAATACCAAGTTTGGAATAATTGCATCGGGTTGTCAGAAATTGTTGCTTCCAATAATTCTTTCTTTTGATATATCTTTCGGCTTTCTCCTAAATTTTTATCCATTATCATTGTTATTCGGATTTCTACTAAACAACCACAAGCCAATAAATGTTATTAATCCATTTATTGGTAATAATTCCCAATGAAATTGATACGCACCAACAATACTTTCTGGTAATTTTGATATAGCAAAAGTAGACACTATGGCAATTAAAGCAACTAGCCAAGAGTAACGATCATTTAAAACTCGTTTCGTAAAAATACCAAAGAAAAATAAGCCTAATAAAGGGCCGTAAGTTAAGGTTGCAAAACCAAACAGATTACTAACTACATTTCCATCAAGCATATTAAAAAATAAAATTACTATTATTAATAGTACCGAAATAGCTACATGAATCTTTTTACGTAGTGGTTTTTGCTTTTCTTCTGGCAATTTTTCTATTCCGAAGAAATCAATCGAAACCGATGTTGTTAAAGATGTCAAAGCGGAATCGGCACTAGAATATGCTGCTGCAATTAAACCAATTATAAAAACAACAGCAAGTGGTATTCCCAAACCTTGATTCATTGCAATTTCTGGAAATAATAAATCTGTTTTTACTTTACCTTCAATGATAGGTGTTACAACATTAAACTTATCGGCATAAATAAATAACAGAGCACCTAGAGATAAAAATATGAAATTAACAAAGAGCAATAGTGTAATCATTACACTCATGTTTTTTTGTGCATCTTTTTTTGTTTTACATGTTAAATTCTTCTGCATCATATCTTGATCTAAACCAGTCATTACAATGGCTATAAAAATTCCACCAATAAAGTATTTCCAAAAATATACTTTTGAATTTGCATCTTCAAAAAAGAATATTTTACTTTTTGAAGCAAATTCTTCCGATTGTAAAAACTCCATATAGGTCCAATTTAACTTTTGGTTTAGTAAATAAATTGCAACACCAACCGCAGTTAACATAGCTAACGTTTGCAAGGTATCCGTCCAAACAATAGTTTTAATGCCACCTCTAAAGGTATATACCCAAATTAATAGTATTGAAATCACCACGGTAATCCAAAACGGAACTCCTAATTCTGCAAAAACAATATATTGCATAGCAATAGCTACTAGATATAAACGAAAAGATGCTCCAGTAACACGTGATAATAAAAAGAAAAACGCACCTGTTTTATAACTTACTACGCCAAAACGTTGTTCTAAATATTGGTAAATAGATGTAACATTTAATCGGTAATATAAAGGTAACAACACCAATATGATAAAGAAAGTACCTACAAAAAAACCAAAAACACCTTGCATATAGGCAAATTGTTGCCCTTCAATCATTCCTGGAACCGATATAAAAGTAACACCAGACAAAGTAGCGCCAATCATACCAAAAGCAACGACATACCAAGGTGATTGTCTTTTTGCTTTAAAAAAAACTTCGTTAGAATCTTCCTTTCCAGTTAAAAAAGAAATAAATAATAACAAACCAAAATAAGCCGCTATTATTAATAAAATTGTAGTTGGTGTCATTTATTAATATTGAAAAGTTAATTGTAAAAATTCATACTTTACAAAGAAACAAAATAAAAAGGAATATATTATTTTTAATTTTTTAATAATTTATATTTGCCAAATGAATTTTTCTTCTAAACTTCTAGAAAATGCCGTAAATGAAATTTCGCAATTACCAGGTATTGGTAAAAGATCTGCATTACGTTTAGCGCTACATTTATTAAAACAACCTAAAGAAAGGACTAGTTATTTAACAAATGCTTTACAAATGCTACGAAATGAAATAAAACACTGTGAGAGTTGTTATAATATTTCGGATATTAGCATTTGTGAAATATGTTCTAATTCTAAAAGAAATAGCGCAGTTGTTTGTGTTGTGGAAGATGTAAGAGATGTAATGGCAATTGAAAATACAGCACAATTCAAAGGTTTGTATCATGTTTTAGGCGGTAAAATATCTCCTATGGAAGGAATTGGCCCTCATAATTTAACCATTGATAAATTAATTAGCAAAGTGAAATCCGGTATAATAAAAGAGATTATATTTGCTTTAAGCTCTACAATGGAAGGTGACACTACAAATTTTTATATTTTCAAACAAATAGAAAATTATGCAGTTACAATATCAACTATTGCTAGAGGAATTTCGGTTGGAGATGAAATTGAATATGCCGATGAAATAACTTTAGGAAGGAGTATTCTTCACAGAATACCATACGAAAACTCCTTAAAAAATTAAATAAATAGTGCAAAAAGAAAAGAAAAATATTAACTTATCTATCGTAATTGTAAATTACAATGTACGTTATTTCTTAGAGCAATGTCTACAAAGCGTTGTAGATGCTTGTACTAAAATTAATGCCGAAATAATTGTAGTTGATAACAACTCTAAAGACGATAGTTGTACAATGATTACCAATAAATTTCCACAGGTTATCCTTATAGCAAATAAAAAAAATACAGGGTTTTCAACAGCTAACAACCAAGGTGTTGCAATTGCGAAAGGCGAATATGTTTTAATTTTAAACCCCGATACGGTTGTTGCTGAAGATACGTTTACCAAAATAATAAAATTTGCTAAATCAAAAAATAACCTTGGTATTCTTGGTGTTAAATTAGTTGATGGAAACGGGAAATTTTTACCTGAAAGTAAAAGAGGTATTCCTACACCAAAAGTGTCGTTCAATAAACTTACAGGCATATCAAGTAAACAAACAGGTAAATACTATGCAACCCATTTGCAACACGATGAAAGTGGTGTTATTGAAATATTAGTTGGCGCCTTTATGTTAATAAAACGAAGTGTTTACAATGAAGTGAATGGTTTTGATGAAGACTATTTTATGTATGGCGAAGACATTGATTTGAGCTATAAAGTTTACAAAAAAGGCTATCAAAACTACTATTATTCCGACACACAAATAATTCATTACAAAGGAGAAAGCACTAATAAAAATAGTAAATATTTAAATCATTTTTACGGAGCTATGAAAATATTTTATCGAAAACATTTTAAGCTAAATCGTATTTATGATTTTATAATGAGTTTTGGAATTCGGTTTTGGTATTTTATGAAATATTTTAAACTAAAAAGTAATTATTCTCAATCTAAACCTATTACTAATTTTATCTATATAGGTGAAAATGAAAATACTTTTGTAAAAATCAAAGAACATTTACAAATTAATAAAGCCATTCAAAATATTGAGATTAATATAAAAAGTATTCTGTCTAGTGAAATAGACACCTTAATTTTTGACAATAACTATAAGTCTAATAAAGAAATTATTGCAACAATACAAAAATTACATCAAGAACAAATTACGTTTCGCTATATACCAAAAGGATGTGAATTTATAATTGGCAGTGATTCGTCTTTAAATAAAGGTATTGTTATTAATTTAAGTTAAGTTTTATTTAAAAAAAGAATCCACAAATTCCACTTTATTAAAGACTTGTAAATCATCAATACCTTCGCCAACACCAATGTATTTGACAGGAATTTGAAATTGATCAGATATCCCAATAACAACACCGCCTTTTGCAGTGCCATCTAATTTTGTTACTGCTAATGCATTAACTTCGGTAGCTTCGGAAAAAGCTTTGGCCTGTTCAAAAGCATTTTGACCAGTAGAACCATCTAAGACTAATAGTATTTCATGTGGCGCATTTTCTACCACTTTTTGCATTACTTTTTTTATTTTAGTAAGTTCGTGCATTAAGTTTATCTTATTATGTAAACGCCCAGCAGTATCAATAATAACAATATCGGCATCTTGATTAACGGCTGATTTTAAGGTGTCAAAAGCAACTGAAGCAGGATCAGAACCCATATCTTGACGAACCATTGGTACATTTACACGATCTGCCCATATTTGTAATTGATCTATGGCGGCAGCTCTAAAAGTGTCCGCAGCACCTAAAACGACTTTTTTACCTTGCTTGGTAAATTGATGTGCTAATTTTCCAATTGTAGTTGTTTTACCAACACCATTTACACCGACAACCATAATTACGTGTGGTTTTGCATCACCACTTATGGAAAACTCGGTTGCATTACCAACATTAGTCATTGCAAGAAGTGCTGCAATTTCTTCGCGCAAAATAGCATTTAATTCATCTATTCCTAAATATTTGTCTTTTGCTACTCTTGCTTCTATTCTATCAATAATTTTTAAAGTTGTATTCACACCAACATCCGATGAGATAAGTACTTCTTCTAAATTATCTAATACTTCTTCATCTACTTTTGACTTACCAGCTACCGCTTTAGATAATTTATTAAAAAACGTTGTTTTTGTTTTTTCTAAACCTTTATCTAAGGTTTCTTTTTTTTCTTTGGAAAATAATTTTTTAAATAGACTCATTTTGATTTGGTTATTTAAGCTTTAATTTTTAGTAAAAATCAGAACGTCATTTCTTTTTTCAACAAAAAAGCTACTATCATTACGACAGTAGCTAACTTTTATTATATTAAAAGAGTTTTTATTTTGAAAAAAAATCTTTTACCTTAGAAGGGTCCATAATTCTTTCTACAAAAATGTAAGCTCCAGTTTTTGGAGACTTCACCATTTTTATAGCTTTTGCTAATCTTTTTGTTCCTGATTGTAACGATGCTACTGATTTTTTTGCCATAACTTATATGTGTTCTTAAAATTTATATTTAATATAAATTTTAAATTATTTAATTTCTTTATGAACTGTCATTTTCTTTAAGATTGGATTAAATTTCTTTAATTCCATTCTGTCTGGAGAGTTCTTTTTGTTTTTTGTTGTAATATATCTAGATGTACCTGGTTTACCAGTTGCTTTATGCTCCGTACATTCTAAAATAACCTGTATTCTGTTACCTTTTTTTGCCATTGTAAATTATTTTTTAAGAAATCCTTTTTCTCTAGCTGTCTTTATAACTGCTGAAACTCCTAATCTATTAATATTTTTTAATGCAGAAGCAGAAACTTTTAGGGTAATCCATTTTCCTTCTTCAGGAATAAAGAAACGTTTTTGCATTAAATTCACATTAAATTTTCTTTTCGTTCTATTCTTCGCATGAGAAACATTGTTCCCAACCATTGCTTTTTTTCCTGTAAGTTCACAAACTCTAGACATTTTTTCTTTCTTTAAATTCGAGGGGCAAAAGTACGTATACTTTACAAAACCAACAAGTAATTTTTGTTGTTTTTTAATAAAATTATTTTTTCGATGATTTTCACTAAGCCTTAAAGGTTTTTAAATTCATTTTTATGCCATTTTGTAGTACTTATTAGGTTAATTAAATCTTTCTCTATCCTTTTAATAGAAGGATAAATAGAATCGTAATTAGGTGTGCTATTAAAATAAACAGATCCTGTTATAAAATGCCGAGAACTATCCGTTACATGAAATTGTAATGGCGACGCAACATTACCAGTAGCATTACCTAAACTTCCATAAACATTTTCGTCACTATTTTCAAAATAATCAAAATAAATTAAATCTGCTTTTTTAGCATGTTTTGTTGTCAATTCTTTAGCATCTCTAAGAAGTTCTTTTAAATTATTTTTAATTGGTCTATACGTAATGTTAATAGTCGCTTTTAAATTTGGATATTTTATTTTCATCCAACTTTCTTTATTTACAAAAATCTTCGTGTTTTGAGGTGTTTCAAAGGAGTAATTTGGGGTGTTTTTGATTTCAAAAAGTGGCTCTGGATGTTCTAAGCGTAAAAAAGCGGTAGGTTTTGGCAAGGTTTGATCTTCACAAGAAGTCAACAAAAACAAACTTCCAAAAGCAACGCACAATAAATAGACATGTTTTCTTACCGCGTTTCTCACTTTAATGTAACTTTTATTTGTTTAATTCTTTTTTTATCTAAAGACTCAATAGTAAACGTTAGGTCGTTAAAGTTTATTGTGTCATTTTTTTTAGGGAATTTTTCATGAATTTCTAAAACAAATCCTGCTAAAGTTTCCGATTCCCCTTTTTTAGAATCAAAACCTTCTTCCTTAAATTCTAAAACTTTACAAAAATCTTTTACGGATATTTTTGCGTCAAAAATATAATTTTTAGCATCAATTTTAGAGTAAGAAATATCATCATCATACTCATCGCTTATATCACCAACTATCTCTTCAATAACATCTTCGAGAGTCACAATACCAGACGTTCCGCCATACTCATCAACAACTATGGCTAAATGATTTTTTTTATTTTTAAATTCCATTAACAAATCGTCTAACTTTTTATTTTCTGGTACAAAAAAAGCTTCTCGTAGTAAGGATTGCCATTGAAAGGTTTTCTTACCTATATGTTTTAATAAATCTTTCGTATATAAAATACCCAAAATGGTATCGATATTATCCGAAAAAATTGGTATTCTAGAATGTCCTTTTGAAGTGATTTTCTTTAATACTTTAGCAAAACTCTCTTCTTCTGACAAAGCAAATACATCAATTCTAGGACACATTACTTGTTTGGTTTCTGTATTCCCAAAATTAACAATACCTTCTAAAATTTTTTGTTCAGCCATAGAGGTATCATTAGATGTTAACTTTAGAGCTTCCGATAGAATTTCTACAGAAATATCGGATTGTTTTTTTTGAAGTTTACTTTCAATAATATTGGTCAAACTCAATAACGGAATACTTAAAAACGAAAAGAAAGAACTTAAGAATTGGATAGGTTTAGCCATAAATAAAGCCATTTTCATTGGGTTTCTATTCGCATAAACCTTAGGTAAAACTTCCCCAAATAATAGAATTAAAAAAGTAACCAAAACAACCTCTAATAGAAATATCATTACTTCAGATTCTATATTTCTAAAAAAATAAGCACTTACGTAAGTAAATATGATAATAAATAAAATATTAATAAAGTTATTGGCAATTAAAATGGTTGCTAATAATTTTTTAGGCTTTCTTAATTGAGATACAACAGTATTTATATTACTTCTTTTATCGGTAATTGCATTATCAATTTGATGTTTTGATAGCGAAAAAAAGGCTATTTCAGTTCCTGAAACTAATGCAGATAAGAGTAATAATATGACTAGAGATATAATTTCTAATGGTAATTGCCAAACAGGCATTGTAAGTATAAATAAGCTAATGGGTTCTGGATTCAATTTTTTTAATTAATTAAGGTTGTTTTAGAATGGTAAATCGTCTTCTTCTTTATTAGTTGTTTTTTTAGAACTTTCACTTTTTGGAGAAACAGTAGTCTCTTTTTTTTCATTAGATGAATTAGCCTCTTTTTTAGTGGTCAAAAATTTCAATTCGGTCACTTGAATTTCTGTAGAATATCGCTTATTATTCGTGTCATCTTCCCATTGTCTTGTTTTTAAACGACCTTCAATATATATTTTATCTCCTTTACTTAAATACTTTTCGCAAATTTCAGCTAATTTATTTCTCACCACTAAATTATGCCATTCCGTAGTAGTAACTTTTTCGCCTGTTGCTTTGTTTGTATAGGATTCATTGGTTGCTATAGAAAATCTTCCTAAGCAATTGCCACCTTCAAAATAATGCATTTTAACCGCATCGCCTAAGTGACCAATTAACATCACTTTATTTAGTGTACCTGCCATTTTGTTTAAATTTTAATCAAAAATACTAAATTTTTAATGTTAATATTTAAATACCTTAATAAAGTTATCAATAAGTGTTGGAACTGGATACTTTTGAATATCTCTAAAAGATATGGATTTCTCTAATTCTTCATCTATTTTTACTACCCAAAATTTAGTGTACAAATGCTGGTGCGATAGCTTATGGGGTATCATTTTAGGGTTAAAAAGGCGCACATTTACATTTTTATTTTTAGGGAATAAGTCAACAAATATAGGACTCTTTATTAACGTATCTATTTCAATTTCAGCATCCGATTCTATTAGCGGAAATTCATATAAGTTTTGCCAAATACCTTTTCCTTTTCGTTGTTGTAAAACTGTTTTATCGTTTTTGGCACAAACTACCAAATAATTAAAATATCTTTTTTTTATTTTTATTTTAGACGTTTTAATAGGTAATTTATCTACTGTTTTTTTTTGCAAGGCAACGCAACTGTCTTTTAAAATACAAATAGAACAGCGCGCCTTTTTTGGCGTACAAATCATTGCTCCAAAATCCATTAACGCTTGATTATAAACACCAAAATTATTTTCAGGCAATAACGTTTGCGCTAACAACTTAAACTCTTTTATACCTTGACTTGAATTTATGGGCGTTGCAATACCAAAATACCTTGCTAAAACACGGTAAACATTACCATCAACAACGGCACATTTTTCATTAAAAGCTATAGATGCAATTGCAGAGGCTGTATAATCTCCAACGCCTTTTAATACTAATAATTCTTTATAATTATTCGGAAATTTTACTTGTAACTTCTCCACAATAAATTGCGCCGAATAATGCAAATTTCTTGCTCTAGAATAATAACCTAATCCTTGCCATAATTTTAATATAGCAAGCTCATTGGCATTTGCTAAATCAATCACCGTTGGATAATTTTCTACAAACTTTACATAATAAGGTAAACCTTGTCTGGTCTTTGTTTGTTGTAAAATAATTTCTGACAGCCATATTTTATATGGGTCTTTGGTTTCTCTCCAAGGAAAACTACGCTTATTCGTTAAATACCAAGAGGTCAGTTTCTTAGAAAAATCCATAGAAAGTAAAAAAATAATTTATTAGTTTAAAATTTAATTAATTAGCTAAAAATATAAATTAAAAAAGTATATATTTGCAAACTCAAAAATAAACAAATTAATAATTGAATAAATAATAAATAGTGAAATAATGACAAAAGCAGAAATTGTATCAAAAATTGCTGAAAAATCCGGTTTAGAAAAAGCCGATGTTTTAAGAGTTGTTGAAGATTTAATGGCAGAAGTAAAAGACGCTTTAGAAAGTGGAACAAATGTGTATTTGAGAGGTTTTGGTAGCTTTATCATTAAGAAAAGAGCTGAAAAAACAGGCAGAAACATTACAAAAAATACAACTATCAAAATACCTGCACATAATATCCCTGCATTTAAACCTGCAAAAGTGTTTATGGAAGGTGTGAAATCTAAAGTTAAAGTAAACTAATTAAAATAATCTTTAAAATATATTAATATGCCAAGTGGTAAAAAAAGAAAACGTAGTAAAATAGCTACGCACAAACGTAAAAAAAGAAGTAGACAAAATCGTCACAAAAAGAAAAAATAAATTGAATGCGTGATTATTCACGCATTCTTTGTTTTTTTTATTAAGTTCATTGACATAGAAACTTGTAAGTAACAAGTTTTGTTTGTACCCATATATTAACTTTCCAATTGGCAAATGCCTTTTGGTATAAAAAACATACAGAGTGAACACAGAATTAATAATTAGATCCAATTCCTCTGATATAGATTTTGCCCTATTAAAAGATGGTAGATTAATAGAGCTACATAAAGATAATAATGATAATCAATTTGCAGTTGGCGATATTTTTCTTGCCAAAGTAAAGAAAACATTAAATGGACTTAACGCTTCGTTTATTAATGTAGGAAGTACTAAAGATGCTTTTTTACATTATCATGACTTAGGACCAAAATTTTTATCCGTACAAAAATTCACGAAACAAATTCAATCTGGTAATAAGGATTATTTGTTGAAAGGGTTTGAATTCGAAAAAGATATTGATAAAAACGGAAATATTGAAAAAGTTATAAAACCTGGTCAGAATTTACTGTTTCAAGTAATAAAAGAACCTATTTCTACAAAAGGACCAAGACTGAGTGCCGAGCTATCAATAGCTGGACGTTATTTAGTATTAGTTCCTTTTTCCGATAGGATATCCGTTTCTCAAAAAATAGGTAGCCGAACTGAAAAAGAGCGTTTAAAAAGATTAGTAAAAAGCATTAAACCTAAAGGGTTTGGTGTCATATTAAGAACCGTTGCCGAAAACATTAAGGTGGCAGATTTAGATAAGGATTTACAATATTCTTTAGAAAAATGGAAAAATCTTTGCGAACAGATTGCTATTAAAAATCAAAAGGCGCCCGAAAAGGTACTTTCTGAAGTAAATAGAGCTTCTTCAATTTTAAGAGACATTTTTAACGATTCATTTACGCGCATTCTATCCGATAATAAAAATTTAGTGGAAGAGTTAAAAGACTATTTAACTCAATTTGCACCAAAAAAAGCATCTATTGTTCAGCTATACAATGCACAAGTACCTATTTTTGAAAAATTTGGTATTGAACGACAAATAAAATCGGCATTTGGCAGAACAGTTTCCATGCAAAAAGGTGCTTATTTAGTAATTGAACATACCGAAGCACTTCACGTTATTGATGTGAATAGTGGTAATCGTTCTAAAAAAGGTAATACACAAGCCGAAACTGCTCTAGAAGTAAACTTAATATCCGCTACCGAAATTGCTCGTCAATTACAACTGCGCGATATGGGTGGAATTATTGTGGTAGATTTTATTGACATGCATAAAGCCGAAGACAGAAATAAACTGTTTGAACACTTAAAAGCAGAAATGAAATTTAGCAGAACCAAACACAAGATTTTACCACCAAGTAAGTTTGGACTAGTTCAAATTACTAGACAAAGAGTTCGTCAAGAACGAGAAATTCAAACACGAGAACCAAACCCGAATAAAAACGGAATGGTAGAAGCTCCAATTGTTCTTATTGATAAAATTGAACACGATTTAAATCGATATATAAATCATCCGAAATATAGTGGATTGGTTTTAAATATTCATCCGTTTATAGCTGCGTATTTACAGAAAGGGTTTCCTTCTATACAGCAAAAATGGTTTTTAGAACATAAAAAGTGGATTAAAATAATACCAAGAGATGCATACCAATACCTTAACTATCGTTTTTACGATAAAAAAGGTAAAGCATTACGATAATCTATATCATAACAAAGCCCTACAATTTAGAATTGTAGGGCTTTTTTTTTGTGAAATTTGTAACAATTCCAATAATTAATCGTCATACATAAAACACAAACTCATATACTCTTGGAAACAATTTTAAGTCTTAAAAATCTAAATAAAAAATTCGGAAGCGTTCACGCAGTTAATAATTTGTCTTTTGAAATAAAAAAAGGACGCGTTTATGGTATTCTTGGACCAAATGGTAGCGGAAAATCTACCACACTTGGCATTATTTTAAATGTCGTAAATAAAACTTCTGGAGAATTTAGTTGGTTTAATGGTGCAATTTCAACACACGAAGCTTTAAAACAAGTTGGTGCTATTATTGAAAGACCTAATTTTTATCCCAATATGAGTGCCGCAGAAAATTTACGGTTGGTTTGTAAAATCAAAGGAATTTCAACGGATAAAATCGAAGAAAAACTACTAACCGTAAATTTATTTAAACGTAAAGATAGTAAATTCAAAACCTTTTCTTTAGGTATGAAACAACGTTTAGCAATTGCTTCTGCCTTACTTAATGATCCAAAAATATTGATTTTAGACGAACCAACCAATGGTTTAGATCCACAAGGAATCCATGAAATTCGTAAAATAATTACAGATATTGCTAGTAAAGGAACTACCATTCTATTAGCGTCTCACTTATTAGACGAAGTAGAAAAAGTATGTTCACACGTAGTTATTATTAGAGAAGGAATTAAATTATACGAAGGTCGCGTTGATGAAATGACTGCTTCCTTTGGATGGATTGACCTACAATGCCAACCCCAAGATGAAGAAAAGTTGATGCAATTATTCACCAATTATAACGGAATTACCTCTATAAAAAAAGAAGATGGAAAAATTACTGCAACTTTAGACGCTAATATTTCTACTACCGAAATCAATAAATTTGCTTTTAGCAACGATATTATTCTTTCGCATTTATTAAAACGAAAACCAAGTTTAGAAAACCAGTTTTTATCTTTAACAAAAAACTTGTAATACCAAACAATTAACTACAATGAAAAGATTACTTCAAATAGAATTTATAAAATTAAAAAATAGTAGAGCCAGTAAAATATTAATAAGCACTTATTTTATTTTACTTACCTCCATTTCACTTATAGCAGTTATCAAATTTGATATTGGACCAATGAAATTTCATTTGGCGGAAATGGGTATATTTAATTTTCCTTTAATTTGGCATTTTAATACTTTTTTTGCCGCCTTTTTTAAACTATTTTTATTACTCGTTATCGTATCTATGGTAACGAATGAGTACAGTAACCGAACCTTAAAACAAAATCTTATTGATGGCTTAAGTAAGAAGGAGTTTATTCTTTCTAAATTTTATGTCGTTATTGTTTTTTCGCTAGTTTCTACCCTTTTTATATTTGTTGTTTCGTTAATTTTAGGACTACTTTATTCGGACTTTAATGAAGTTGATATTATTTTTTCTGACTTAGAATATTTACTTGCTTTCTTTGTAAAATTAGTAGGATTCTTTTCATTCGGATTGTTTTTAGGTGTTTTGGTAAAAAGATCTGCTTTTGCAATTGGCGCTATGTTTGTTTGGTATTTTACGGAAGGTATTATTTACGGCTTATTACAATGGAAACTTGGATATAAATCAGAATTAATTTCTAAAATACATGACTTTTTACCTATAAAATCTATGTGGAATTTAATAGAACATCCAATAGGTAGATTAAAAGCAGTAAAATCACTGGCAAATCAAGTTGGCGAAGATTTAAGTTATGATTATGCTATTCACTTACAGGATATCCTCATTGTACTTGTTTGGACTTTTATTTTTATATTTTTATCATATAAATTACTTTTAAAGCGAGATTTGTAAGCGTTAAAAGTGTTTATTATTTTATTAAGTAAATCTGTTTGAGTATATTTGGACTCTAAACTTGATTTTATAATGAAACAGTTCCTTTTAATTTTTTTATTTTCTTTTAGCGTTTCTCTTTTTGCACAAGGCGAAGCAAATGTTTGGTACTTTGGCAATAATGCTGGCTTAGACTTTGGCACTGGCGCACCAGTTGCGGTAAATAATGGGCAATTAAACACTACAGAAGGCTGTTCAAGTATAGCAGATACTTCAGGTAACTTACTATTTTATACCGATGGAATAACAGTATACAATAAAAACCATCAGGTTATGCAAAATGGAAATAATCTAGGTGGCAATCCTTCTAGTTCACAATCTGGTTTAATTGTACCAAGCCCAAATAGCCCAAATATTTACTTTCTTTTTACCGTGGGAACAAATGCGGTAGGCAGCGGCGGATTACCTCAAAATGCAGGATTTAAATATTACACCATTGATATGACTGCTAATGCAAGTTTAGGTACTGTCTTATCTAGTTTTGTCAATTTATCTGGCGCATTAAGTAATCAATGGAGCGAAAAAGTCACTGCGGTAGACGCTGATAATTGTGATTCTATTTGGGTTATTTCTTTAGTAAATAATACGTTTTATAGTTTTCTTATTGATGCAAGTGGCGTTTCAACTACGCCTGTGATTTCTACCGTACCAAATAATTCAAGTGATGTTAGAGGTTATTTAAAAGTTTCTCCTAACGGAACTAAATTAGTTGCAGCTAATATGACCAATGGTACTTTTTTGTACGATTTTGACACCAATACAGGAATGGTTAGTAATGAAAACCGCCTAAATTTAAATTTCGCTAATGGTTATGGTGTTGAATTTTCTTTAGATAGTAAAAAATTATATGTAGCAACTGGTAATTTTACCAGTGGCTCTACCGAGAATTTATACCAATTCAACTTAGATTTAGCCAATTTTAACCTTATTGACAATTCGCGATATTTAGTTAAAACGTATGCAAATTCTAGAGGCGCTTTACAACTTGCACCTAATGGGAAAATTTACTGGGCTAGTCATCAAAATACTTTTATAAGTGTTATAAATAATCCTGAAAATTTAGGGATTGCAGTTAATTACGAGCATTTAACCGTTAGTTTAGGCGGACAAAGAAGCACGCAAGGCTTACCGCCATTTATTCAGTCTTTATTTTTACCAAATATAAATATTGTAGATGGCAATACAACAACAGTAACCACACAATTAGATTTATGTGATGGCGATAATTATACACTAGAACCTTATGATATTTCAGCCTATCCAGCAACCACAACGTATAATTGGTTATTAAATGATTTGCCTTTATCACCAGCAGTAACAACTTCTTTTTTAGATATTATTGGCACGGCTAGTGGTACTAATAATTACACCTTAGAAATTGATTTTAACGATGGCACATCTTGTCCGTTTATTGGAAAAGCAGAAGTCAATAACCATGCAAACCCAAATTTAACACCAATAACAATAAGACAATGTGATGACGATAATACCGATGGTTATACTGCCATTGATTTAACCTTAGCAAATACATCTATTTTAACTACTCCAATTGTAGATGAAGTATTTACCTATTTTGAAACACAAGCATTTGCGCAAAACGGCTCTATTGCAAATGCTATAACTAATCCAACAAATTACAATACAAATACAAAAAGCATATGGGTAAGAGTAGAAACACCTTTTTGTTTTAGTGTTATTCAAGTAGATTTGATTGTTTCAGTTGCTAATGCAACTTTTACAGAAAATCTATATAAATGTGATGATTTTATTAATGGAACAAGTACAGATGTCGATGGTATTACTGCTTTTGACTTATCCCAAATTGAAATCAACCCTTTATTAATAAATCAATTTGCAATTGCAGTACAGCCTAATTTAAATTTTTCCTACTATACTTCTATTGCCGATGCACAATTACAAACAAATGCCATACTAAATCCTAATTCTTATAGAAATACGACAACAAATACTACCATAACTCCAGAGAGAATTTATATACGAATAAATAACAATACCAACTTAGATTGTGCAGGTTTAGGATCGGATACTAATTTATTTATCGATTTAGTAGTTGAAACATTACCTATTGCAAATTCTATTAATAATTTACAAGAACTAAGAGGTTGTGATGATGATCACGATAGTTTTTATTTATTTGATACTTCTAATTTAGAAAATACCATTTTGAGTGGACAAAGCAATGTCACCTTAACTTATTATTATCTAGACACAACAACCAATACACAAGTACAAATACCAACAGCTCAAATAATACCAAGTTTTTTAACAGAAACGAAAACCATAACTGTTAGAGCAACAAATAATCTTACCAACGATCCAAATGGTGCTTGTTTTAATGAAACAGAAATAGATTTTATTGTGGATATTATGCCAATAGCAAACCCAGTTGCACCATTAATTATGTGTGATGACAAACCCGATGAAACCGATGGCATGTCAAAATTTGATACTTCTATCGTAGAATCTACTATTTTACTTGGGCAAACAAATGTGACGGTTAGTTATTATGATACTAATAATATATTATTACCAAGTCCATTACCTAACCCTTTTGAAACCAGCACACAAACTATTATAGCTAAACTCACAAGTACTATAAACACTACTTGTGTTGCAACGACAAACATTCTTTTTGAAGTAAAATTAGACAATCCTGTATTTGCTGTTTTTGATCAATTATTATGTACAAACACCTTACCAACACCATTAACCGTAACTATTGGAAATCCACAAGATGTTTACGATTATTTTTGGGAAAATGACAAAGGCGAACAAATTGGTACTAATACCGATTCTATTCAAATTACCGAAGGTGGCGAATATACCGTAACCGCAACTACAACTGCTTCGGTTTGCTCGGTAACTAAAACTTTTTTTGTAACCGAATCTAGTATTCCTCAAATTGAAACCATTAACATTTTTGACGATTCGCCAAATAATCGTGTTTCAGTTTTAGTAAGTGGTAATGGCGACTATGAATTTGCACTAGATAATGGCGCTTTTGTAGATGCAAACGAAGAGTTTGGACACGTTTTTTATAATGTGTTAGAAGGCGGACATACGATTCATGTTAGAGATAAAAACGGCTGTTTACCAGTAGTTAGTAAAGATATTGCTGTAATTCGTTTTCCACGATTTATTACGCCAAATAACGATGCAATTAACGATCATTTTTATGTGATTGGAAGTGCAGCTTTTGCAAAATCATCGGTATATATAATGGATCGTTATGGCAAAGTTATAGCCGATATATCCAACAACACTTCTTGGGACGGAACTTATTTAGGTAAAAAAGTACCAAACGATGATTATTGGTTTTATGCAGAGTTTTTTGATGTTGATGGTAAAAAATATGAACGACAAGGACATTTTAGTTTGAAATATTAACAATTGGATTAGGGTGTTTTAGGTTCTAATTGTTTACTCTTGTAGCTAATAAACCAACAATATTATTTTTTATGAAAAAAGTAATCTTATTTTTGTTCTTTTTTGCGCTTTGTTTACCTGAAATTTCTGCACAATTATTAACCATCAATAACGCAACAGATACCGAAGCTAACTACTCCCTACAAGAATTAATTGAAAATGTATTAATATCTGGTCCTTGTGCCGAAGTAGATACTTTTTCAGAACAATCTAATGGAAACCCAACAGACAACCAAACTAAAAGTTACGGTTTTTTTAAACGTCCCGCTGGTAATACGTTTCCTTTTGAAGAAGGTCTAATTTTGACTACAGGTGTCGCTTTTGCCGCAGGAAATACGGTAAATGCAATGATTGTAAACAATACAAATAATTTAGCTGGAGATGCTGATTTGGCAACCGCTTTATCTCAAACAGGATTAGCTGATGCTACATTTGTCAAGTTTAGTTTTGTACCAACCACAACCTCTATTAGCTTTCGTTTTTTAATGGCGTCCGAAGAATACGATGGTGTAACAGAATGTCAATTTGCAGACAGTTTTGCTTTTTTACTTCGTCTAGAGGGTTCAACAGTATACTCAAATTTAGCAGTTTTACCAGATAATACACCAATAAGTGTTACTAATATTAATGATGCTAATTCGTGCAGAAGCAACAGACGGTTTTTTGCAGGTTATGATGTAGGAAATACCAATTATGGCGGCAGAACCAAGATGTTAACAGCTACTGCAAGTGTAATACCCAACCAACGTTACGAAATTAAATTAGTGGTTGCAGATCAAGGTGATTTATTATTTGATTCCGCTATTTTTTTAGAAGCAGGTAGTTTTGATTTAGGAGCAAATCTTGGAGCGCCTAGACTTGTAAATGCAAATAATGCCGTTTGTGATACAGAAGTACTACTAGATGCAAATATTGTTGCCAATTCTTACGAATGGTTTAAGGATTTAGTACCAATACCTGGCGAAAATAATCAAACCTATAACGCCAATCTTGGTAACGGAAATTACAAAGTAATAGCAACATTAGCTGCAAGTTGTACTGCCGAAGATGAAATTGCAGTTGAATTTGTAACTCCAGCGACAATCAACCCAACAATAATAAATTTTTATGCGTGTGATAACGATAATGATGGTAATGCTATCTTTAATTTAACATCTAAAGGTACAGAAATACTTTTCGGACAAAGCATTACAGAATTCGAAGTTCTTTATTTTACGAATAATACCTATACTACAATTGCTACAACTCCAAATGCATTTTCTAGCTCTGGTCAAACAATTTATACACGTGTTCAAAATAGAAATAGTAGCAATTGTTTTGCAGATGCCAGTTTTGAAATAATCATGACAAATAGTGTTGCTGAAATCCCCGCTAATATTCCTAAATTAAGCGATTGTGACAATGTAAGTGTTGGCTCTTTAACCGATGGTCGTATTAAGTTTAATCTAGAAACGAATCAAACTATTATATTAAACACCCAAAACAGTACCTATTATACACTTACTTATTTTACAGATGCAAATTATACAATACAAATTCCTACAACAGAAATTACAAGTTATACAAACGTTAGCGCACAGCAAATAATTTATGTGCAAATGACCAATAACAGTAATGCCAATTGTTTTGATAGAACATCGTTTGAAATTGAAGTTTATCCAAACCCAGTACTTGTAACACCTATTACCATAAAACAATGTGATGATGATATTGATGGATTTAGTGATATCGATATAACACTAGCAAACACCCAAATTTCAGCAAATACAGTTAACGAAACATTTACCTTTTACACAACCCAAGCTTTAGCGCAAGCTGGTGTAGTTGCTACTGCAATCCAAAACCCTACAAATTACAATACGAACACACAAACTATTTGGGTAAACGTTGTAAATAACACTACCCATTGTAGTACCGTTGGGCAAATAAACATCATCGTATCTGCTTCAAACACAACCTATAATACTACTTTATATACTTGTGATGATGCTGTAGATACTAGAGACGGAACAAGTTTATTTGATTTAACACAAGTATCTACAGATGTTATAAATCGATTTCCAGTAATAATTCATCCTAATTTAACCTTATCTTTTTATAAATCTGTAACCGAAGCACAATTACAAAGTAATGAGATAATCAACAGTAGTACTTATAGAAATGTAGCAACCAATACCGATGTAATTCCTGAAAGAATTTTTATTCGAGTAAACAATAATACCAATTTAGATTGTGCTGGTTTAGGCGTAAACTTATATGTGGATTTGGTTGTAGAAAAATTACCATTTGCAAATCCTATTAACACAATTAGGTCTTGTGATATTGGCGCAAATACTGGGTCATTTGATACAAGTATGGTGCAAAATATGGTGTTAGCCTTGCAAACAAATGTAACACTAACTTATTTTGATGAAAACCACACTCCTATCCTACCAACACTACCAAATCCTTTTATTTCTACTGGTCAAACAATAACCATAAGAGCAACCAATAATAATACGAACATTTCTACTGGAAATGCATGTTTTGAAGAAACTACTTTAGAGTTTATTGTAGATACACTTCCTATTGCAAACCCTGTTACTATACAAGCGCTTTGTGATGATAAACCAAATGATACCGATGGGTTTTCTGAATTTGATACTACTACTATAGAAGCAACTTTATTAGGAGGTACATTACCACCAAATACCGAAGTACATTATTATTTAGATTATTATGGTGCTAAAATAGAAATATTACCAACACTTCCAGGCTTTTTCAATACACAAACAGTCATTGTAACTGCCGAAGTGGTTAATACAACTAATCCTACCTGTATTGCAACTACCGATATCCTTTTTGAAGTAAAACCAGACAACCCTGTATTTACTATTTCTGATCAATTATTATGTCTTGATTTATTACCTGTCGGATTAACCGTAACTATTGAAAACCCTCAAGATACGTACGATTATTTTTGGGAAAATGACAAAGGTGAACAAATTGGTACTAATGCCGATTTTATTGAAATTACCAAAGGTGGCGAATATACGGTAACTGCTACTACAACAGCTTCGGCTTGTTCGGTAACTAAAATGTTTTTTGTAACCGAATCTAGTATTCCTCAAATTGAAACCATTAACATCTTTGATGACTCACCAAATAACCGTATTTCAGTCTTAGTAAGTGGCGATGGCGATTATGAATTTGCGCTAGATAATGGCACTTTTGTAGATGCAAACGAAGAATTCGGGCACGTTTTTTATAATGTATTAGAAGGCGGACATACTATTCATGTTAGAGATGAAAACGGCTGTTTACCAGTAGTTAGTAAAGATATTGCTGTAATTCGTTTTCCACGATTTATTACGCCAAATAACGATGCAATTAACGATCATTTTTATGTGATTGGAAGTGCAGCTTTTGCAAAATCATCGGTATATATAATGGATCGTTATGGCAAAGTTATAGCCGATATATCCAACAACACTTCTTGGGACGGAACTTATTTAGGTAAAAAAGTACCAAACGATGATTATTGGTTTTATGCTGAATTTTTTGATTCGAATGGCAAAAAATACGAACGACAAGGGCATTTTAGTTTAAAACGCTAGAACAAAAATATTTATTGTATTTTTATTGAATACGAAATTCTATTGTGTGAAAAAAATACTATTTTTTATTTTAACTATCATGTCATTAGCTATTGTTGGACAAGATATTTCACTATTAACTCAATTTAGTGGTCATATTGACTTTACGATGATAGGTAATACCTTAAACCCTGTGGAAAATCACGGAGTGGCAACTTGCTCTATTTTAACAACTTCAACTGCCAATTTAAATTTAAACAATTCAGAAACCGTAGAAGCAGCTTATTTATATTGGGCTGGCTCTGGAACTGGTGATTTTGAAATTAATCTAAATAATGAAACCATCATTGCAGATCGCATTTTTAGTGCAACACGTTCTGGCAGACCTTTTTTTAGTGCTTTTACAGATGTTACTACGAAAATTCAAAATGAAGGTAATGGAAACTATACCGTTACAGGTTTAGATTTAACTAGCATTATCTCCAATTATTGCAGTAATGGAACCAATTTTGGCGGTTGGGCAATTGTGATTATTTATTCTAATAATACCTTACCCATAAATCAAATAAATGTGTACGATGGGATGCAAAGTGTACCCAATAATATAAGCATTCAATTAGATAATTTAAATGTGATAGATAATGTAGGTGCTAAAATTGGTTTTTTAGCTTGGGAAGGCGACAGAGCAATTGCCGTAAATGAATCTTTACGAATAAATGGTGATTTAATTGGGAATACACTAAACCCAAGTAATAATGCTTTTAACGGCACAAACAGTTTTACTGGAGCAACCAATTTGTATAATATGGATTTAGATTTCTATAACATAGAAAACAACATTCAAATTGGAGACACTTCTGCAATTATTGAACTTACCTCTGGTCAAGATTTTGTGATGGTAAATTGTATTGTTACCAAACTAAATAGTCAATTACCCGATGCAAGTATAGCAATAGATAATGCAACTTTACTAGATTGTAATGATAGAGATTACGAACTTAATTTTACTGTTTTCAACACCACTAATGCAAATGGTGTCCTTAGAAGTAATGCACCTATTGCAGTCTATGCAAACAGCACATTAATTGCTAATTTTGTAACTCAAACCGAAATTGCTATTGGAGGTTTTGAAAATTTTACCGAAATAATTACCATTCCAAACACAATACCTAATACCTTTCAACTTATGTTAGTTGTAGATGATGATGGAACAGGAAATAGTACTATTATTGAATTTGACGAAACTAATAATATAGCTGATTTACAAATTCAAATACCAGAATTACCTGAAATAGGAACACCAAACAATTTAATAACTTGTAATGCTGGTTTTCAACAAGCACTTTTTAATTTAAATAATACGGAAAACGAAATCACTACAAATCTCACTTTAGAAATTTCTTTTTACGAAACAAATAATGATGCCGTACAAAATATAAATGAGATTATTAATACTAGTTCGTATACCAATACAAGTAACCCACAAAGTATCTTTGTAAAAGTTACCAATCCTACGGATGGATGTTATGCAATAACTACTTTTCAAATAGCAACCGAAAATTGTCCGCCAATAATACCAGATGCGTTTTCGCCAAATAATGATGGTATCAATGATCTTTTTATAATAGGAGGTTTAGATACTATTTTTGTAAACTACCAACTCAGAATCTATAATAGATATGGTAATATAGTTTATAAAGGTTCTAATACAACTGCAAATTGGGATGGCACATATCATCATAAAAAACTACCAACAGGAACTTATTATTATGTTTTAGAATTACACGATAATTATTACGACTCCGTAAAAGGTTGGTTATATTTAATGCAATAAATAATTGTTCGTTGTATCTTTGTATTATATTTAAATTTATGAAACACCTTGTAGTGCTTTTTGTTTTACTCTGGTCAAGCATTAATTACGCACAAAACATAACTATTGACGCTAGCTATACAGCACAAAACTTAGTTGAAAATGTATTGTTTAACAATTATGGATGTGCTACAATTTCTAATTTTAGTGTTTCAGGAAATAATAGTTACGCCTATTTTAATGGCAACAACTCTTCTTTTACCTTTACTGAAGGTATTGTATTAAGTACTGGGTTTACAAATAATATTGCAGGTCCAAATACCACTTTAAGTGATGATAATTTAGGAACTCCTATAGATAGTGATTTAAATACTTTTTTTTCGGACACTTTTGATACAACTGTATTGGAATTTGATTTTATTCCCGTAACAAATTACATGAGTTTTGAATATATTTTTGCTTCAGAAGAATACCAAGAAGGTGATAATAGTACTTGTATCTATTCCGATGTTTTTGCTTTTTTAATAAAACGAGTTGGCGATGTAAATTATACTAATATTGCCGTTATTCCAAACACAACTATTCCTGTACAAGTAACCACAGTACACCCTGAAATACCAGGAAGTTGCCCAGCTGAAAACGAAGATTATTTTGGTAGTTGGAATGACAATACAGCGCCAATAAATTTTAACGGACAAACTGCCATTTTAAAAGCAGAAAGTAACGTAATTCAAGGCGAAACTTATCATATAAAATTAGTAATTGCCGATCATTCAAATTACAGATACGATTCTGCTGTATTTCTAAAAGCAGGCAGTTTTAATATTGGCACCAATTTAGGTGTTGACATTTTACGATCTTCTGGAAACGCCCTTTGCGGTAATGGATCTATTTTATTAGATACAAATATTCCAACCGCTTTATCGTATACTTGGACGAGAGATGTTGCTCCTTATGATGGCATTTATTTACCAGTACTTAATGGAAATAATCAAACTTTTAATGTAACTTCCGAAGGGAAATATAAAGTAGCTGTTGATTTAGGTGCTGGATGTATTTCCGAAGGAATAATTATTGTAGAATACAGTTCTTTTCCGATGGTAACAGATGCCGAATTACTACAATGTACTGATAATGATGGGTATACGACTGCAATATTTGATTTTACAGAAGCAACCAATACTATTACATTAAATAATACAGGTTTAATTGTAGAAAATTATTTCCCTAACTTTACCTTGGCAAATACAAATACAGGTGGCGAAATTACGAACTACCAAGCCTATACAAACAGTATTCAAAATGAAGAAATATTTGCAAGAGTTGCAAACCAAGATGGCTGTGTTAGCATTGCAAAAATCACCTTACAAGTTTTTCAAAATCCAAAAATAAAAGACGATGAAACGTTTATTTATTGTTTGAATACGTATCCTAATGTAATAACTTTGGAAAGTGGTGTTTTATTAGATAACCCAAATAATTACAACTATAATTGGTTTTTTGATAATGGGATACTCCCAATTGAAGATTTAACATTACATACTGCTACTATAGATCGTAATGAAATTGGAGATTATAGAGTAGAAATTACTAATTCAGATGGCTGTATGGTTTCTAGAACAATCACTTTAAAAGCCTCTAATATTGCAACCATAACCAATGTAACAGTTCTAGAAACGATTACCAGTACAAGACTTAATTTAATAGTTGATGTAACTGGTGAAGGCGATTATCAATACGCTATTGATAATTATGATTTTCAAGATAGTAATCTTTTAGAAGGTGTTTTATATGGTAATCATATAATAACCGTAAAAGATAAAAATGGTTGCTTACCAAATACGCAACTAGAAATAACCATTTTAGATTATTTGAAGTTTTTTACGCCTAATGGCGATAATCAATACGACACTTGGAATTTGAATAACCCTAAAAATGTTCTGGTTAATCTTAATATCGTATCAAACATAACTATCTACAATCGATTTGGAAAAATAATGGCAGTTATTGACCCTAATGGCAGTGGTTGGAATGGCTTATATAGAAATCAATTACAACCAAATGCAGATTATTGGTTTAGTGTTGATTTAATTAATGCAAAAGGTAATAAAATAACCAAAACAGGTCATTTTAGTTTAAAAGGTTAACTGTTTACTTTTATACGGTAAAATGTGCTTCCAATTCTTTTAACGTTTCTGGCGAAGTTTTAATATCTTTAATTAAATTTCCTTTTTCCAACACAACTATTCGTTCACATACTTCGGTAACGTGTCCTAAATCGTGACTTGAAATTAGTAAAGTAACATTTTTATTCTCCGTTAAAGATTTAAGCATTTTCTTTAATCTAATTTGTGTGGTAGGATCTAAATTAGCAAATGGTTCATCTAATATTATCACTTCAGGTTCGCCAATTAGTGCTGCAATAATACCCACTTTTTTTTGATTCCCTTTAGATAAATCACGTAAGTATTTTTTCTTTTCTAATATTTCATCATTAAATATTTCGGTGAATTGGGCAAGAAAAGTATCAATATCAACTTTGGTTTTACCTCTAAGTTCGCCAATAAAATAAAAATACTCTTCTGGTGTTAAATAGCCAATTAAAAAACTCTCATCAATAAATGCCGCTGTAAAAGGTTTCCAATCTTCACTTTCATTAACAATAACATCGTTATTATTTATTTGCCCAGTTGTTGGCTCAATAAGGTCTAATAATAAATTAAAAAAGGTTGTTTTTCCAGCACCATTATTGCCAACTAAACCAACACTTTGGCCTTTATCAATTTCTAAATTTTCTATATTTAAAACGGTTACATTTCCGTATTTTTTGGTAAGATTTGTAGTTATTATCATGTTGTAATGGTTGTAAAATAGGTTAATTAATCATTTTGACTATATGCTGCAATGGTTTTATACTTGGTACGTTGGTAAATTTTTTCAATTTTGGTTAAGAAATAATTTTTTAATAAAATACCTATAAGGCTTAAACCAATAACGGTTAGTATTCCTGCATTGTGATTTATTAATTTATATGGTATTCCGAATAGAATAATAGGTAAAAACATTTTTGGTAAAGCAATTAACATTTGTGTCATATTAAAACCTTGCGTATTACCAAAAGCTTTGGCTTTTTCATTTAATTTTATAGGCATTCTATTTAAAACACCGCCAAGTAATACCAAATAAGAATTGATACCAGCATTAAAAAATAAGCCTGCAATCAATAAAGAGTAAACTTTCCAACCAAAATAAATATAAGGTGTTGCTAATACAAAAGAAACAACAACTGCAACTAACATTAAATACCATTTAGAATCTAAATAGGTTTTATATTTTATATTTTGACTCATTAGTAATTGGTAATATTCACTGTCCCAAGAAGGCACTAGCTGTCCAAAAGTCATTGCAAAACCGCCAGTTACAAACATCATAGCAAATGCTAACATGTAAGGAGAACTGTACATTCCTGACTTATTAAAAATAAAAATTAAGGCATAAAACAAAAATACAAATCCAGATAAAACAGTTTTTTTAGGTCGTACATTACGCCAAATTAGTTTTAAATCATTTTTAAGAAAAGGAGCTACTTCACCAAAACGATTTAACCAAGATAAATCAGTTGTTTTCACATCCTTTTGTTTGGTTGCAATACCTTCTAAGTTTAAGTTTTTTTCTAAAAATTTAAAACTAAAAAAGTAACTTGTAACTAGAGTAATTATTGGAATTATTACAATATATGCGTTGTTTGTAAAATAAATAAATCCTTTACTTGCAAGTATAGAAATTTTATAAATATTAAAAAATTCTAATGCTACTAAACTTGCAACAATACCTAGAACTATAAAAAATAACTTATCACTTTTATTGACCAAGAATATAATATAATTTAAGCTGTACGATAAAAATAAAATGCCAAAAAACCAAGAAATCACATTAAATACAGGATAACCTTGTACTAATAATACAATAGAAAAAGGCAGTAAAATAAAAAACGGGATAAAATTAAAAATACTTAGTAACGATTTTACCAAACCATAATGAATTACCTTTTTCTTTTTTATCGGCAAAACCAACAAAGGTTTAATCGTTAAAACAGGCATTTTTTGTATCATATACCGCATTACAAATTCTCCGAAAAACCAAAATATAATAAAAGTATTTACAACTTCCCAAGGATCTTTATCTGGTATCATTTCTTTTACACCAAAAAACAAACCGACACCAATACCAATGGCATAAAGCAACATAAAGAAAACTCCTATTCCCATAAAAACTTTAACAAGTATACTTTTTTGAAAATTAGCAGATCTGAAAAATTGTTTCCATTCTAAATTTATAAATTTCTTAAACATTTGGTTTGGTTTTATTAATAAGTGTCGTTTTCTATCTAAATGTTACACTTTTTTAGATGATTTGATATTCGGGATGTTCTTTTACTAAAATTACTCGTATTTTTTGTGGAATTACATTCGCAATAATATAAATATAAATACTATAAAGTGTGATTATACAAGCGAAAAATAACGATTCGTAATACGATATCGAATCAATTCGTTGAGAAAATAAAGAAAATTGAAATGGAATAAATGCAAAAGAGCCAAAATTTCCAAAAGAACCAATTATGTCTTCAAAATACCATTTTTTTCCAGTATGCTTTGAGTTTTTTTTAATTTCTTTTTTATTTTTAAAAATAATACGTAATGGATAAAAAGACAAAAATAACAAACTTAAAGGAACGAAAATCCCTGTTTGTGGAGTTAGTAATTCAATTATATATCGAAAAAACAATATGAACGTTATGCTAATTATTACTTTTGGTAATGTTAAAAAATTTTTAAATTCTTTCCAAATCATTTTATTATAACGTTTAGTCAAGTATAGTCTACGTTTATCTATAACATCCATAAAACCACATACACCAAATTTTTTAAACGATTTGTTCTTGGCGCTCTCAAAACTTAACTTAGGGTTTGTTTTCCACATTTCTTCAATATCATTGGTCAAATGATCTACCAATTCACATTGTAAATCATACCATTCTACATAATGGTCTTTAGTAAATTTATATAAACTTTCTATTTGCTGATTGGTTAATTGCATTGTAATTAATTACTAATTAAATATTTATACTTGTTTTTAAATTTGTTTTGATTTTTAATAAAATCTACTAAAATTAGACTATTAATAACAATCAGTACAAAATGAAGGTACACATGAAAATCATTAAAATTTTCAACCCTATGCATTTTAAAAATATTTGGTACTTGTGAAGCTATAATAAAAAGAGCACTTACCATCCCATAATAGGATTGTAGAATTCGCACTTTCCCTATTTCTTTAATTCTTCTAGTAAAATACGTTAAATTAAAAATGCAAAGTAGTAATGATACTATAACGAGGCCAATAACTGTATATTTGATAGTGTATTCAATTAATAATT
>CAZOQL010000014.1:0-31169 GCA_964582005.1 uncultured Flavobacteriaceae bacterium
GCTTCGCTTTAAAGACAAGGTATTCAGGAATTTTTATTTGTGCATCATAATGTTTAATAGGAATATCATATTGAAAAATAGCATCGTTTATACTTGTATAATACGGTGATGTAATTGTATACTTCCATTCTATAATACAACCTTCTTTTAAATTAGGCATGGTAAAATTTTTAGAGGTATAAAATTTACTCTCTTTCACTTCAAATATATCCCTCTTTTTCAATTTAGTTTTAATTACCTTTTCACCATCTAAATTATATGTAGCCGCTTTTATATGCACCTTTTCTTTAGGGTATCTCTTTGTGTAAAATCTAATTTTTTTACTTGCAATATCAAAGGCGTCTTTATTATATAGTTTTATTCTTTCATGAATTTCTGTTTTTAAAATAAATTTACCATCGATTTCTTCATAGAAAGTTCTTCTTTTCTTAAAAAGAACTACAGCGTTTTCATCTTTAAATTTTTCGTTTTGTTTTTTTTTTAATTCAAATGCAGATACTTTTCCATATTTTTTTACTTGTGCAAAATTATTTTGTATTGTAATTAGACAAATTACTATTATGCTAAAAATTATCCTGTTCATATTTTATCCATTATTATTTTTAATTTATCTTTTTTATGTATCGTTTTTAAAAAATCTCTAAACTCTTCGTAGAATGTTTTGGGATGTATTCCTTTTTTTATAAAAAATAATCTTTTGTATAGTAGCTTAGTATTACTTTTTTTAATTATTTCTATTTGATATTTACCAAATTTAGTTTCTATCAATACATTTTCAGGTATAAAGTTAAATTTATAGTTTTTAGGAATAGTAATCGTTATTTCATCTTCATCTTTAAACCCTGTATTAATTTTTAGAGGATATTTTCTATTTCTATTTTTTTTAGGAATAAAATCTAATATATTATAGGCATTTAATTTTATCATAATTTCGTCACCAATAATAACTCCATATTTTGGTGCTTTTAAGACTAGGGTTTCTGTAAATACTATATTTTCTTTATCATTTTTTAATTCTATATCCGAAATAGCAACATCTAAAATGTTAGAAAACTGTTCTTTATAATAAGTAACTAGGTCGTCTTGTTTTTCAGAATCTAAAAAGTAATGTTGGTTATATTGTTTGCCGGAACTTTCTATTTCAATACGACCATCTAAATTCCCATGTGTATCAATAGAGTAGTTTCCTGTGATTTTTTGATGATTAGCAGCGTCCTTATATTTGCGTGTATGTACTATTTTTCCGCCTTGCGGAGTAATAATTAAAACATCTCTATCATCGGTATTACCAGTTTGTCCAAAAGGTAATTTTTGACTAGTACATTCTAACCAAATGGTGTCTTTTTTACTTGGTAACATTAATATCACATGATTTCCTTGTACAGAAACCAAATCTTTTTTAATGTTTTTTTTATCACCTGAATAAACTATAGTATAAAACGAAGGAACATCTGCCTCATTCATCAGTGCTTGTGTGTAGTAAGATAGGGCTTTACAATCTCCATATCCCATTTTATCAACATCTTTTACAAGCATTGGTTTCCAACCTCCAATTCCAATCTGTACGCTAATATAACGTGTTTTATCTTGCATATATTTATATACCAATTTTGCCCTATCCATAGGCTCATCTATGTCTTTAACTAAATGGTGTATTTCTGTTTTAGTTTTTTCGGGTAACTCATTTCTTCCTTTTAATAATTTAGTATCCATCCAACTACCGAACTCTTTCCATGAATTAGCGTTACCTAATTCACCAGCTAACGAAAAAGTATTTAAAGAAAAAGAAACATTAGGCACAATTTCATTTAAATTTGGCATATAACTTTCTCTACCGATTGCTTTAATGTTTGCAACAGAATATATTAATTTGTTTTCTTCCACCATTTTATCAACTAACATTTTATCAAAATTCAACTCCATATAGTTTAATTTCAATTCTTTAGAATAATTAATTGTAATGGTGTGTTTTTGAATACTCGTATTAAAAGAATGTATTGGTTGCCAATAAGGAACGAAAGCAGTATTTGAAGTTTTTCTTGTGTAGCTTATAGCAATAGAATAAGGATATTTATTAGGTATATATTTATAATACTTAAGTCTATCATCATTAAATAATGAAAAACCATCACTTGAAGAAATATCCTTAATTTCTTTCCTTTTTACTTTTTTAATTTGTTTACCGAAGGAGTTATAGACTATAATTTTTATATTAGAAATGGATGCATGTTTATCATATCCTGCAATAAAAAAAGGATTCTCATCTCCTAATTTATTTAAAACAGTAATAAACATAGTATGCTCAACAAGCATTTCTTTTTTTGACAAAATAGTAATTGCTTTATTGTAATTTCTAACAACAACATTAGCATTTTTAGTTAAACTATCAGGAATTATTAAAACACTTTTAGATACATCAATCTTTTGTGCAAATAGTATAGAGGATAAAAATAATGATAGTAAGAATACATGAAATTTCATAGAATCTGTGTTAAGTAGTAAAAATACTATAAATTCAACTATTTACCAAACAACTATTGCAGACTAAAAATCAATAAATTAATTTTCATTTGAGGTCAATAATTTACAACGAACGTAATTCACTACTAATAATCCAACCCACTTGACCATTAGCAAGTTTAATTTTTTTCCAATTATCTTTACTTTCTAATATGTTAACTTTGGCACCTTCGTGTAATTCAAAAACCACATCGCTAGATAAGCTTGGTGCATTTTTTATTTCTGTTTGTTGTACAAAAATAATAGCTTCTTTTGTAGAATTAGAGATTTTATAGGTATGAAATGCAGTAAGTAACGTTACAAACACAAAAATCAAACTCAACGTTCCTGTTATAAAATACATTCTTTTTTTACCAGAACTATCCGAAAAATGATACATTAAAAATAACAACGCGAATAGAAACGCAAAAAACACAGTTACATATGCCCAAGTATTATAGTCTAATTTTTCTAGTATTTTTTTTGAGAATTTTTGAAAAACAGTAGTTGGTAATGCTTCAATATTATCAATCGTCATTCGGTTTGCAAAATCTAAATTTACTAAAACATCTTTATTATTTGGCGCTAGTTGTAATGCTTTTTCGTAATAATAAATTGCAGACGCAACTTGATTCGTTTTGTAATAAGCATTACCTAAATTATAATATAATGCAACCGATTGTTGGTTTTTATTTTCTATTTGAAGGTAATTTTCTATTGCTTTAGAATATTGTTCGGTTTTATACAATTTATTTCCTTCCACAAAAAGGTTATTAACTTTTTGTGCAAAAGTAATATTGGTAAATAAAATACCTATTACTAGTAAATTTATGTATTTTTTTATTTCAATCATTTGTTTTAAAACAAAATGGTTATTTTTTTAATTATAGTTGTTTATCTAAACTAGCAATAACTTGCGCAGCATTTTGGTACTCTTTTTCCATTTGTAAATTACTCATTGGCGTATATCTAGCAAAATCACAATCGTCTAATACTTTGATGAATTGTTGTATTATTGTATCGTCTACTTTTCGTTCTTTTAGAATAACGCTTATCTTATCTTTACTTATTTCACTCGTTTCTACTTGTAATTTAGCCTTTAAATAGTTGTGTAATGCTTTTTCAAGTGCAACATAAAAAGGTTCTTTATTGCCTAATTGTTTTTTAGCTGCAGATAAATATTTTTTTGCCAAACGATCTGCCTTTCGTTTTTTATTACCAGCAACATCGCCATTGCGTTTTTCTTTTTGTTTTCCTAAATAAATTCCTAAAGGAATACTAAGTACTGGTAATAACAATAGGATATAAAATAAATTAGATGTAAAGAAATCTTCTTTTTTTCCGACAGATGAAAAACTTGTTTTAGTATGTATAAAGCGAATATCGGTATCGTTTATTTCCCTAACATCATCTGTAATAACGGAATTTTTCTTTTCTTCTTCGGGTAATTTTCCTTCTGGCACATTAATAATTATTGGCGCACTTTGTAGGGTTTTATAGGCTTTAGTTTTAGGATTAAAAAAACTAAAACTTAAAGGCGGTATTTTATACTTACCCCGATATTGAGGCACAATAGTATACGTATTTGAAACGCTACCAGACATACCACGTAAACGAATTTTTACATTTTCTTTATGTTCTGGATCATATAATTCTAAGCCTTTTGGCGTTTCTATTGTTGGTAAACTAATTAATTTAATATTACCTGTACCCGAAACCAAGACTTTAACTTGTGTACTTTCATTTACTTTTAATACATTTTTAGAATTGGTAACTTTAAAAGCATACGTTCCTACTGCTCCAGAAAAATTAGCAGGTTTGTTTTCTAAAGGCAAAGCTTTAACGGCAACAGTTCTATTGCCAGTTGATAGTGTTAAACTTACTTGTTTTTTCCCACGAATTCTTCTGCCAAAAAAATCTGTTCTAATTTGATTACTTGCTACAACTGCGGTAATATCAATTTCTAGCGGACTTATATTTAATTTACCAGATCGTTGAGGTATTAAAACATCTTTTCGTAAAATATAATAAGACATGTCTTTTCCTTTAAACTTGCCTTTACGTTCGGTTAGTTGCGTAATTTTAATATTTTGATTCCAAAAACCATTATATGTAGGTGATTTGGTTTCTCTTTCATTACTAACGCCAGCTTTATTTCGATCCATATACAATTTATATACTACTGAAATACTTTCGCCAACAAAAGGCTTTGTGTTCGAGATTTCGGCAACTAAAAAGATGTTATCTTTTGCTACAAAACTAGGATCGTTGGCATCTTTTGGTTTGTTGATTTTATTACTAACAGTAATTTGTATTGGGTTAGATTTTATGGTTTTACCTTTATAAGTAGCTGTAGCCGATGGAATGGTGAATTTTCCTTTAGTAACTGGTTGTAAAGTATAAGAAAATGATTTTTCAAAAGACTGTTTTCCATTTATATATTGAAAATTAGTACTTTGAAATGGACCTGCAACTACTTTAAAATTTTTAAAATTTGGTGGTGTAAAATCATCAACACCTTGTTTGTTTATTGAAAATTGTATTTGTAAACGTTCATTTAAACCCAAGGTGTTTTTACTAACAGTCGCTTTAAAAGTTTGCGATGCTATAAACTGTGTTGTAAATACAGTAAGTAAAAATATAATATGTCTAGTTGTTAGTTTCACTACTAATTGTATTAGGTAAATTTACACGGATTTTTGGTTTAAACAAATATCTTTTTAGTCTTAAAATTTACCAATCTTTTTCTTGTTTAATTTTACGACCTCTTTCTTTTTTAGCATTCATTTTTTGTTGGGTTTTATTTTCTTCTTTATTCATGTTTTCCAACAATTTTTTTACTTGATCTGGTGATAATTTACTTTGTTGTGGTTTGGGTTGCTGTTGCTCTTTTTTATCTTTATCATTTTTACCTTTTCCATCTTCTTTTTTATCCTTTTTCTCTTGGTCTTTATCGCCTTTTTTATCTTTATCCTTATCGCCTTTGTCGTCCTTTTTATCTTTGTCTTTATCCTTTTTATCGTCTTTATTTTTATCCTTATTATCTTGGTCTTTTTTGTCTTTGTTGTCCTTCTTTTTATCGTCTTTCTTGTCGTCTTTTTTATCTTTATCTTTATCTTTTTGTTGTTGTTCTTTTAATAATTTTTGAGCTAATGCTAAATTGTATCTAGTTTCATCGTCTTTAGAATTATTACGAAGTGAATTTTTAAAGGCATTAACTGCTTCTTCATATTTTTTTTCTTTCATTGCTATATTACCTAAATTATGGTAACTATCGGCTTTTATAAAGCGATCTTTGGTGATTTTTGAAACCAATTCAAATTGTGCTTTTGCTTCTTTTATTTTATTTTGGATGTATTGCGTAACTCCAAAATTATAGTTTGCTTTATCGTAATTTGGGTTTAAAGCAAGTGCTTTTTTATATTCGCTATCCGCTTTGGTGAATAAGGATTTACGGTAATATTTATTTCCTTGTCGGATGTGATTTTTTGTTTGGGTTTCTATAGCTAAAACACTATCCTTTACGGAAGTTTTTTCTTTTTGGGAAAAGACCATTGTTGTAAAACCAATTAATATGTATAATAATATATTTTTCATATAGTCTTGCTGTATCTCTGTAATTCTATAATATGTTCTTAGTGGTTACGTTTTTGTTCATTAAACAAATTCAATTTCTGTATCCATTTTGTTTTTTTATCAAACAATAAAATATCTAATACTAAAAATAATATTCCTAAAGCTATAAACCATTGAAATTGATCTTTATAATCTGAAAATTCTTTGGTTTCAAATTCTTTTTTTTGTGCATTATTAAGCATCTTAGTAATAAAATCTACCGTATTTTGTGTGTTTGTTCCGTAAAGATATTTACCATTGCCATCTTTAGCAATTTGCTTTAAGATTTCATCATTTAGTTTCGTAATTACCGTTTCGCCTTTTCTATCTTTTTTATAACCTAAAAAGCTACTACCCATTTTCATTTTTATTGGACCACCTTTTTTGGTTCCTATACCGATAGTATAAATTTTAATACCTTCTTTAGCAAGTTGATCTGCAATAAGGGTTTCATCTTCATCATGTGCTTCGCCATCGGATAATAAAATTAAAAAACGATTGGTTTGCTCTTCATTATCATAATAAGTTTTGGCTAATTTTAGTGCTTCATTTATAGCAGTTCCTTGGCTAGAAACCATATCTGGACTAGCATTTTGTAAAAACATTTTTGCCGCAGCTTGATCGGTCGTAATTGGTAATAGCGGATACGCATTACCTGCATAAATAATAATACCAACACGGTCGCTACCTAAATTAGTAATGGTTTTTGAAATGATTTGCTTTGCTTTTTCTAATCTGCTTGGTGCTATATCTTCACAAAGCATACTTTTTGAAACGTCTAAGGCAAATACAATGTCAACACCTTCGCGTTTTAATTTGGTTAGTTTTGTTCCCATTTTGGGGTTTACTAAAGCTAGGATTAAAAACGATAAGCCTAAAGCAATAAAAAGCATTTTTAATACAGATTTAAAGGTAGATCGTTCTGGGCTTAATTTATCTAATAAGTTAGTGTCTGCAAATTGTTTTTGTTTTCTTTTTTTCCATAATAAAACGAAAAAATAAGCAACAAAAAGCACTGCTATTGCAATAAAGTAAGTGAAATATGTTTTTTCTTCTAATTGGTACATTATTCTTAACCGCAAAGATCGCTAAGGTTTCGCAAAGCTCGCAATGAGGATTTTTTATAGATTATTCTTTTTATTCCGTTTTTTATTAAAATTTATTAGCATTCCTAGTTTTCAATCAGATAATTTTACACCTTCATAAATTAACGGTAGTTCTTTTTACTTTTCTATTTTTAGATTTGTTTTATTTAATTCATAAAACAAACATTTTTCGTAGGCATTTTCTAACAATCTTGGTCCTAAAACTCTATGTGCTTTTAAAGCACAATCAAAGATAATTCTTGATATTTCATTTTCTGTCATAATAACTTTATCTTTTACTTAGCGAACCTTGCGAAACCTTAGCGATCTTTGCGGTTAAACAAAAGATCTAAAAACCGTAAATCGCAAAAGCATTTCAAACAGGATTAAAAAACCTGCTAGTAATACAAAAGGTCTAAACATTTCTTCGTAATTGGTATACTTAAATTCTTCTATTTTTGTTTTTTCTAATTTATTAATCTCATCATATATTTTATTTAGTTTACTATTGCTAGTTGCCCTAAAATATTTTCCACCAGTTTCTTTGGCGATGTATTTTAATAAAGCTTCGTCAATTTCAACAGGAGCATTTCTAAATAATAATTTACCATCCATACCTTTAGCATAAGGAAACATTGCGGTTCCGTTTGTGCCTAAACCAATGGTATATACTTTTATGTTTAATGCTTTGGCGAGTTCGGTTGCTGTTTTTGGATCTACCGATCCTGAATTATTAACGCCATCGGTTAGTAAAATAATTACTTTTGATTTTGCCTTACTGTCTTTTAGTCTATTTACTGCCGATCCTAAACCCATTCCGATAGCTGTTCCGCCATCTAATTGTCCCCATTTTAAACTTCTTATCGTATTTTTAACAATTCGTTTATCGCTAGTTATTGGTGTTTGTGTAAAGCTTTCGCCAGCATAAACAACAATTCCAATACGATCATTGGGGCGTTTTTCCACAAAATTAACCGCTACTTTTTTTAAGGCTTCTAATCTATTTGGTTTTAAATCTTTTGCAAGCATACTTGCCGAAACATCTATTGCCATTACAATATCAATTCCTTTATTTGATTTGGTTTTTGTAGTAACTTCTTTATTTCTTGGTCTTGCAAATGCAATGATTAACGAAGCTAAAGCAACTAATCGTATTATGGATAAAATTGGTTTTAATTTAACCAAAACACTAGGTTTCCCAAATGTTTTGGTAGTCGAATACATAAGTGTAGCTCTATTTTTCTTGCGCGTAAAATAATACCACAACATAAGTATTGGCAAAAGTGCCAATAAGCCTAAAAATTCTGGATTTGCAAATTCAAATTTACTCAGCATCGTTTTCTTTTTTTACAGCGTTCGTTTCTGAATTATCTACTACATTGACTTCTACTTGTTTGGTTTCTTCTACTTCTTCAATTTCAACAGATTTTAAACCTTCTAAAATAGCATCTGCATAATTACGATGCATTTCAATTTCATTAGCAAAAGGTTTTGATTTGGCAAATTTTACTAAATCGGCTTCTTGTAATAAGGTTTTTAATTTTAGAAATGTCTTTTTAGAAATGTCTAATTTTTGAATATTATTAAGTGATTTTAAATTTTTAACCAACTCATTCGTGGTACTTTCTAAAGCAGGTGTTTTTAGTTCTTTTTCAATAAAAGTCCTAACAATATCAGTCAATTCACTATAATATTCTTTGGTTTTATTATTTTGCCACAATAATTTTTTATCTAAACTTTCTAATTGTTGTACTGCCAATTCAAAAGGTGGAATTTTTGCAATTCGCTCTTCTTCGGTTTGCTTTTTACGGATAAAGAAATACCAAATTATTACTAATAAGAGTAACAAACCTAAAACGTAATACCAATAATTTACAGCATAATCTTTTATAGAAAAAGCTTGACTTTGTATTGATTTTATCGAAAATAATTTTTGTTTGGTTGTATCAACAGCAACAGTAGAAACATCTATCCAAATACTATCGGTTTTTAAAATTTTTCCGTTACTCATTATTAATTGAGGCGGAATGGCATAACGACCACTATCAAAACTGGTAATTACATATTTTTTTATCAGCCTATTTTTTATGGTATCTATGGCAAATGATTTCACTACTTCCAATCGTTTTAAACTATCTAATTGTAGTTTTTTTGGAAATTGTACGTTTTGCTCTTTATCGATACTATATTTTAGAATTATTTGTTCGCCAATTCTGATTTTTGTAGTATCGGTTTTGGTAGTAATTTGCGCATTAGATAAAAAAGGTATGGCAATTACAAAAAGATACACCAAGAAAACACGAAGATTCGCAAAGCTTGTATTTATTAGTATGTTTTTTATTTTATTCATTTAGTCTTACGTCTTTTCTCTTGCTCCTTACCTCTTATTTTTTTATCTAGTTTCTTCGCTTAAAATAACCCATTAATTCTTTTACATAATCTCTACCAACCATTGTATGTATAGTTCCTGAACCACTTTTCTTAAAGGTAGTTTTATAATAATCTACTGTTTTTAAATAATTTATCCTAAAATGCGTTCGTACTTTTTTAGAATTGGTATTTACGGTTATTACGTGTCCTGTTTCGGCATCGGTTACCGAAATCATACCTAGTTTTGGTAAATTTTCTTCGTGTTTATCATAAATCCGTATTCCTGTTACATCGTGTTTTCTTCCTAATATTTTAAGTGAATTATTGTAATTATTATCTTGAAAATCGGATAATACAAACACAATAGCTTTCTTTTTCATCATATTAGAAATGTATTTAAAAGCTTGCTCTAAATTGGTTTTTTTACTTTTAGGTTTAAATTCTATCAATTCTCTAATGATACGCAAAACATGTCCTTTTCCTTTTTTTGGTGGAATGAATAATTCAATTGCATCGGTAAATAAAAGCAACCCAACTTTATCATTATTTTGAATTGCCGAAAATGCTAAAGTTGCCGCAATCTCAGTTATGGTTTCCCGTTTAAATTGTTCGCTCGTTCCAAAATTTTCCGAAGCCGAAATATCAACCATTAATAACATGGTAAGTTCTCGCTCTTCTTCAAAAACTTTAATATATGGTTCGTTATAACGAGCAGTTACATTCCAATCAATATTACGAATATCATCACCAAATTGGTATTGACGTACTTCAGAAAAAGTCATACCACGACCTTTAAACGAACTGTGGTATTCGCCCGAAAATATGTGATTAGACAAGCGTTTTGTCTTAATCTCAATTTTTCTAACTTTTTTTAGTATTTCTTTAGTATCCAATATTTTGTGTATTTATTTATCTGTTAATTTGTGTATTTGTCATTCCGAATTAACAGATTAACAAATAACCAAATCTACACCTTTAAGGCACCTCAATCTCATTAACAATTTTATCGATAATCTCTATAGAAGTAACGTTTTCGGCTTCGGCTTCGTAGGTAATACCAACTCGGTGTCTTAACACATCGTGAACTACTGCTCTAACATCTTCAGGTATTACATAACCTCTACGTTTTATAAATGCGTAACATTTTGCAGCAGTTGCAAGGTTAATACTTCCACGAGGTGATGCTCCAAAGCTGATTAAATCTTTTAAATCCGCCAAATTATATTTTTCTGGATAACGAGTTGCGAAAATTATATCTAAGATGTATTTTTCGATTTTTTCATCCATATAAACTTCTCGAACCGCTTTACGTGCTTTTAATATAGTCTCTAAACTAACTACTGCATTTACTTTTTCCCAAGATTTATTTAGATTAGCACGCATTATTTGTTGCTCGTCTTCTAAAGACGGATAATCAATCACTACCTTTAACATAAAACGATCTACTTGCGCTTCGGGTAAGGTATAAGTTCCTTCTTGTTCTATTGGGTTTTGCGTTGCCATTACTAAAAATGGTTCTTCTAATTTAAAGGTAGTATCGCCAATAGTAACTTGATGTTCTTGCATTGCTTCTAATAATGCCGATTGTACTTTTGCTGGAGCACGATTAATCTCATCTGCCAAAACGAAATTAGCAAATATGGGTCCTTTTTTTATGGAGAAATCATTTACTTTCATATTATAAATCATCGTTCCAATTACATCGGCAGGCAATAAGTCTGGTGTAAATTGAATTCGACTAAACGAAGCTTCAACTGCTTTTGATAGTGTGTTTATGGCTAATGTTTTTGCTAAACCAGGCACACCTTCTAATAAGATATGACCATCGCCTAACATACCAATTAACAACCGGTCAATCATGTATTTTTGACCAACAATTACTTTGTTCATTTCGGCTCTTAGCAAATCTATAAATGCAGATTCTCTTTCAATTTTTTCGTTAATTGCTCTAATGTCAACCGTTGAATTTACTTGTTCCATAATAGTTTTAATTTATTGGAGAGCAAAGATACATCGTATGTAAGCTTTTATCTGTTAAAAAATTATTAAAAATTAAGTAAATAACTTAAGTATCCATTTTTGAAAAACACGTAATTAAAAAATATTGCCTAAAAAGACAAAAATAGATTCGGTTAAAAAGTTTCTTAAATAAAATGGAAGCTATTCAAAAAACAATAGATTGATTTAGTGTTTTCTTTGTGATTTTTTTGCTTTACGTTTTACAATAAAAACCATTAAAAACCCATAAAATATTGCAATAATTGCTTTTTTAATAATAAAGTTTGTACTACTCATTTTTGCCGTTATGACTTCTAGAGATTCTTTACTAGATAACGCAAATAAAAATTCTACTAATACAACTATTATTAAAAACGCTAAAGCGGATAATACACCTATTCTAATATAATTAATTTTCTTTTTTGTCATAATTTCTAAAGTTAAAGAACAAAAATAATACTTTTGAATTAGTTAAAGTGTGTATTTAAAAACAAAGCTACGCCATTTTTTAAATTACTTTTGGTTTGGTGTTTTGAAATTGCCAAAACCTCTGGCTTTGCATTTTCTACAGCAACACCAATACCAACACTTTGCAACATTTCTATATCATTATAATTATCACCAAAAGCCATTATATTATTCATTTTAATACTTGGGTAATTTAATTTTAATAACGTTTTAATCGCTGTTTTTTTAGAAATATTTTTAGGTGATATTTCTAAATAAGTTGGTTTAGATCGATAACCAATTATAGTACCTTTACAATTGTTTTTAATATAAAAAACCAAAGAGTCTATTTCTTTTGCATCGCCCATACACATAATTTTATGTGCTCCTTTTTTTTCTACTTTCCATGTTTTTATAGTTTCAAAAACAGGTTTTACTTTTGGTGTTACTTTGGTGTTATTTTGTTCTCTTTTTGCCCAATAATCCATTGCTGGTACAAACCATTCATCTTTATGATATAAGCTAAGATGTATTTGTGTATTTTTACAAAAATCTGCAATAGATTTACTTATTTGCATATTAATTTCGGTAGACTCTTGAACAACACCATTTTTTATAAGTAAACCGCCATTATAAGCAATTAAAGGCAAGTGAGTTATGTTTAATTCTTGCTGTAAATGCACCATTGCTTTTGGCATTCTAGAGGAAATTAATATAAACGGCAAATTTGCTATTTTTTTTATTTCATGTATTGTTTTTAAAGAAAGCTGACGTTCTTTATTTAATAAAGTACCATCAATATCTGAACAAATTAGTTGTATCATCTTGTAAAATTATACTAAGCCTGCACGTTTTAATAACGCATCTACATTTGGTTCTTTTCCTCTAAAACGTTTGTATAATTCCATTGGTTTCTCTGTGCCGCCTTTACTTAAAATATGTTCTTTAAATTTAGTAGCAGTTGTTTTATCAAAAATATTCGTTTCTTTAAAATAAGCAAACGCATCAGCATCTAAAACCTCTGCCCATTTGTAAGAATAATAACCAGCTGAATAACCTCCAGAAAAAATATGTGAAAAAGCTGTACTCATACAATTTTCTTTTACATCTGGATATAATTGTGTTTCAATAAAAGCTTCTGTTTCATACTCTTTAACCGATTTTATTGTTTCTAATGACTCGCCAGCATGCCAATGCATATCCATCATTCCAAAACTAAGTTGTCTTAAAGTTTGCATGCCTTCCATAAAATTAGCCGATTTTTTAATTTTATCTACCAATTCCATTGGAATAATTTTGCCAGTTTCATAATGTTTAGCAAATAAGTTTAAGGCTTCTTTTTCATATGCCCAATTTTCTAATATTTGACTTGGTAATTCAACAAAATCCCAATAAACCGAAGTTCCTGATAAACTAGGATACGTTGTATTTGCTAACATACCATGCAAAGCATGGCCAAATTCGTGAAACAATGTGGTAACTTCTCTAAAGGTTAATAAAGAAGGTTTGGTTTGGGTAGGTTTTGTAAAATTACAAACAATAGAAATATGTGGTCTTGAATTTTTATCTCCCTTTTTCCATTGTGATTTATAGGAAGTCATCCAAGCGCCATTTCTTTTTCCTTCTCTTGGAAAAAAATCGGTATAAAAAATGGCAATAAAGTCGCCATTAGTATTGGTTACTTCAAAGGTTTTTACGTCTTTATGATAGGTGTCTATCTCGGTAATTTCTTTGAAATTTAGATCGAATAGTTTATTGGCAATATCAAAGGCACCTTGAAGAACATTTTCTAAGGAAAAATAAGGTTTTAAAGCTTCTTCATCTAAATTAAAAATTTCTTTTTTTAATTTTTCGCTATAAAAAGCGCCATCCCATTTTTGTATATTTTGTACGCCATCTTTAGCTGCAAAATCACTCAATACTTTAAATTCTTTTTTCGCTGCAGGTTTCGCCTTGATTAATAAGTCTTGTAAAAAAGTAGTTACTTTTGTTGGTGTTTCTGCCATACGTTCTTCTAAAACAAAATGTGCATGTGTTTTATAACCTAGTAAATTTGCACGTTTTTTTCTGTTTTTTACAATACCTAAAACATTTTCTTGGTTGTCATATTTATTATTTTTAAAAGTACGTTTTCCATAAGCTTTGGCTAATTTTTCACGTAAAGACCTATCCTTAGCGTAAGTCATAAATGGACCGTAACTAGGAAAGTCTAAGGTTATTAACCAACCTTTTTTGTCTTTAGCTTTCGCTAATAATTTTGCTGCTTCTTTTGCACCATTTGGCAACCCTTCTAATTGACTTTCATCGGTAATTAATAATTCGAATGTATTAGTTTCTGCTAAAACATTTTCACTAAATTGTAATTTTAATTTTGCTAACTCTTTATCAATTTTACGTAAAGACGTTTTGTCTTTTTGGCTTAAATTAGCTCCATTTCTAGAGAAATTTTTGTAATTTTTATCTAAAAGTGTGGTTTGTTCCACATTTAAATTTAAGGTTTTTTTTTGCTGATACACTTTTTTAATTCGACTAAATAGCTTTTCGTTTAATCGTATGTCATTACCAAAATCGGATAATAATGGAGAGATTTCTTGTGCTATTTTTTGAATTTCAGAATTTGTTTCTGCCAAGTTTAAATTAAAGAATATAGCAGAAACTCGATCTAATTGTTGTCCCGTAAATTCTATAGCTTCAATGGTGTTCTGAAATGTTGGTGCATCGGTATTTGAAACAATGGCATCAATTTCCTTTTTAGCTGCTTGAATGCTTGCTTCAAAAGCAGGTTTAAAATGTTTGTTTTTTATGCTCGAAAAAGGTGCAGTTTCGTATTTTGTATTGAAACTTTGTAGTAGTGTGTTCATTAATTAGAGTTACTTATTTTTTTATTTCGTTAGCTGCTTTTTCAACTTTAAGTTTTAGGCTTTCTTTGTAAAAGATAATTTTATCCAATACACATTTATCGCCAACCGCAACAATTTGTGCCGATAAAATACCTGCATTGGTAGCGCCATCTAAAGCAACTGTTGCTACAGGAACGCCACTTGGCATTTGTAAAATGGATAAAATAGAATCCCAACCATCAATAGAATTTCTAGATTTTACGGGTACGCCAATTACAGGTAAAGGGCTCATACTTGCTACCATACCTGGTAAATGTGCAGCTCCGCCAGCTCCAGCAATGATTACTTTTAAACCTCTTTTGTGTGCGTTTTTTGCGTAATCTACTAATTTTTCTGGTGTTCTGTGTGCCGAGACAATATCTACCTCAATTGGTATATCAAAACTTTCTAAAATATCTATTGCTCCTTGCATTACTGGTAAATCGGAATTACTTCCCATTATGATGGATACTTGTGCCATGAGTATTTTTTTTGCGAAGTTAAGAATTATTATTTTTTTAACATTGTTTTGTAACAAATAAGTGAATTTTACGTCTTTATTTTAAAGTAAAAACAAACAAAAAGATGAAATTAAAATTTATTTCACTCCTATTTTTAGTAAGTATATTAAGTGTTTATTCCCAAAATTTCATCATTAGTGGTAAAATAACCAACCAATTAGATGGCGAATCGCTTTTTGGTGTAAACATCACAACTACCAATTTTAAAAAAGGTACAACCACAAATGAATATGGTTTTTATACGTTAACTTTACCAAAAGGAACGCAAAAAATTGTACTAAGTTATTTAGGATTTCAAACCATTATTAAAGAAATAAACTTAGATAAAAATCAAACTTTACATTTTGAATTACAAGAAGAAGCCGATAATTTAGAAGAAGTAGTTCTTTCTATCAAAGAGGCGAAAATCCGTAATAAAATTAAAAAATTACAAATGAGTGTTACACAATTAAGTGTGAAAACCATTAAACACGCTCCTGTTTTATTGGGTGAAGTCGATATTTTAAAAACCATTACCTTATTACCAGGTGTTACCACAAATGGCGAAGGTTCTTCGGGTTTTAATGTGCGTGGTGGCGCAGCTGATCAAAATTTGGTTTTATTAGACGAAGCTAATATTTATAATACATCGCATTTATTTGGTTTTTTTTCTGTTTTTAATGCCGATGCTATAAAAGACATTAACCTTTATAAAGGCGGAATGCCAGCCAAATTTGGAGGTAGAGTAGCTTCGGTTTTAGATGTAAGACAAAAAGATGGTAACAATAAAGAATTTCATACCAAAGGTGGCGTTGGTCTTATTTCTAGTAGATTAATGATAGAAGGACCAATTAAAAAAGACAAAGCTTCTTTTTTGTTTGCAGGAAGAACTTCGTATGTAAATATGTTTTTAAAAGCCAATGAAAAAACGAAAGAAACACGTATTTCATTTTACGATTTAAACGCAAAATTAAATTACGAAATTAACGATGAAAATAAATTGTTTTTATCGGGTTATTTTGGTAGAGACCAATTCGCCTTAGGTAAATTTATAGATAATAGTTACGGAAATAACACTTTTAATTTACGTTGGAATCATCTGTTTAGTAATAAATTATTCTCAAACCTTGCTTTTATTTATAGTAAATACGATTACAATCTTACTTTTGACACCATTGGTTTTGAATGGGATTCTAGTATTGTAGATCTAAATATTAAATACGATTTTAAATACAGTCTTAACGAAAAGTTCAACTTAAATTTTGGTGCACATATAACCAAATATAATTTTAATCCAGGCGAGATAAAACCAACGAGAGATGACTCGGTTATTAACGAACATAAATTGGATAAAAAATATGCTTACGAACCAATTGCTTATCTAGAAGTAGAACATAAAATATCCAATAAATTTAATATCCGTTATGGTATGCGATACAGCTCCTTTTATAGAAAAGGAAAACAAACCATGCAATTATATGCCAATAATTTACCCGTAACTTTTAATAGTGCCATTGGTATTTATGAAAGTGCTACGCCTATTGGCGAAGAATTTTACGATAAAAATAAAACCATTGCTTCCTTTAACGGCTTTGAACCTAGAGCATCTATGGTGTATCAATTTAATGACAATACTTCCGTTAAGGCTAGTTACCAAAATGTAAACCAATATTTGCATTTAATATCCAATACCAATTCGGCTACACCATTAGATGTTTGGGCACCAAGTGGGAAATATATAAAACCTCAAAAATCAAATCAATATGCTATTGGGTTCTTTAAAAATTTAAAAGAAGGTGCCTATTCTTTAGAAATTGAATCGTATTATAAAGATGTTGCTAACCGTATTGATTATATTGATGGTTCTAGTTTAATAGCAAATAACACGTTAGAAACCGAAATTTTAGCAGGTAAATCTAGAGCCTATGGTTTGGAAGTTTTTCTAAAGAAAAATGCAGGAAAGCTTACAGGTTGGTTTAGTTATACTTGGAGTAAATCCGAACAAAAAGTAGCAGGTAGAACAGCATTAGAAACAGGAATAAATAGTGGTAATTGGTATAATACACCTTACGATAGAACACACGATTTTTCGATAACTGGTAGTTACAAAGCTAGTGATAAATGGCGATTTGGAGGTAATTTGATTTACCAAACTGGACGACCAACTAATTATCCTAGCGGACAATATCAATTTGAAGATACCATTGTGCCTGTTTTTGTAGATAGAAATTCGGAGCGTTTACCAGCTTTTCATCGTTTGGATATTTCGGCAACATTAACGCCAAAAAGAAACAAAAACAGAAAATGGAAAAGCGAATGGATTTTTGGGATATATAATGTCTACAATCGTAAAAACGCTGCTTCCATAACCTTTGGTAAAAATGAAGAGACCTTACAAAACGAAGCAATAAAAACCAGTATTTTTGGTGTCATTCCAGGGATTACATATAATTTTAAATTTTAATTAGAAAAGCATATTATTATGAAACATTCATAATAATTATTTTGACACACAAAAAAATGATAAAAAATGAACCTATGAAAAAAATATTTAATATAACTATATTAATTGCCTTGTTAAGTACTATTTTTTCTTGTCAAGAAGTAGTTAATGTAGATTTAGAAACCGCTCAAGAACGTTTAGTTATTGAGGCATTGATAAAATGGGATAGAGGTACTTTTGGTAACGAACAAACTATTAAATTAAGTAGAACTTCTTCGTTTTATAACAATCAACTACTATTTGCAACAGGTGCATCAGTAAAAATAACAAATAAAACATCCTTACAGGAATTTGTATTCTTAGATAATAACGATGGTTTTTATGTAAATACCACTTTTATTCCTGTAATAAATGATAGCTATCGTTTAGAAATAATCTATAATGGAGAAACCTATATATCCGAAGAAAAATTACTACCAGCACCAGAAATAACCGATGTAAATCAATCTATTGAAAATGGGTTTAGTCAAGATGACCCAGAAGTTAATTGGTTTTTTCAAGATTTTATTGGTCAAGAAGATTTTTATCGTGTTGAATTTACGCAATACAGACCAAGCGATAGCGAAGTAATTGAAGATGGAAAAGAGCTATACGACTCTAGTTTTGAAGAAGATAATATTTTACGTATTTGGTATGAAAGTGAAGAAATACTAGTTGATGATGTATTTAATCTAAAAGTGTATAAAATAACCACTCAATTTTATAATTTTTTAGATGTTTTAGAACAACAAGCCGATGCTAATTTTGGTCCATTTGCATCGCCACCAGTTAATGTAAAGGGTAATTGTGTGAATACCACAAAAGCAGCACATTATCCGTATGGTTATTTTAGTTTAAACGAGATAAATACGGTTTCGTATATTTTTCAATAAAATTATTTCAAGATTTTTTGATACTTTTTGGTGTTGTTCAATACAGATGCAGCTTTTTTAATAGTTTCGTCAAAAATAAATTTATGCTGGTAAACACCAGTTTTAAAATGTTGTTGTTTTAAAATTTCATCCGTTATATGTGTTAAAATTTCCTCTTTGTTTTTTTGTAGTTCTTGTATTTTTTTATCCTTTATTTGAGATACTAATTTATCGTAACCCGTTTGAATTGCTTTGTTATAAGCGTCTTTTTCGGCAACTTTAAAAGAAGCTTCAAAACTTTTTTGTGCTTTTGTTTTAAACGATGTTTTATTGTTTTTTATATAATTTATAAACGCATCATAATCTGTAGTTGTAAGTTTAAAAGTCTTTATTTCGGGAGAATTATTAGTTGTATTAAGGTAATTAACAGCAAATTTAAAAATAGCATCCGATCTAAATAATGCTTTAGTAGTCCCTGTTTTTTCAGGGTTTTTAATTATTACATCTGGTTCTACGCCACCGCCATCAAAAACATTTCTTCCATTTAGAGTTTTGAACTTGGTTCTATTTTTTTGATCAAATTTAGGAACAATACCCGTTTTACGATCTCTATTGGTATAATCTAATTCTTGAATACATCTACCACTTGGAGTATAGTATTTTGATATGGTTAATTTCATTTGCGTTCCATATGGTAATCTTCTGATACGTTGTACCAAACCTTTTCCGAAAGAACGTTCTCCAACTACAACTGCTCTGTCTAAATCTTGTAAAGCACCTGCTAAAATTTCACTTGCCGAAGCCGATCTACCATTTATTAAAATAACAATTGGGATTTCTAAATCTATAGGCTCAGTAGTCGTTTTATAAATGCCACTCCATTTTTTAACTTTCGATTTTGTGGTAACCACTATTTGATCTTTAGGCACAAAGTAGTTGACAATTTTTACCACTTCGTTTAATCGCCCTCCAGGATTACTACGCACATCAATAATGAGTTTTTTCATGCCATCTTCTTTCAAATCTTCATAAGCTTCTTTTACTCTTGCCGAAGCTTTTTTATTGAATTTAATAAATGCCATATAACCAACCTCATCATCCAACATTTCATAAAAAGGAACAGGATCAATTTCGATAGTTTTTCTAACCAATTGAACGTCTATCTTTTTTTTATTTCTTTGTAATTTTAAACTAACTTTAGTATCTGGCAAACCAGTTAAAAGAGAGTTTATAGCCTTACCTTCAAAGTCTTTCACCCAAACATCATTAATCTTAAGAATTTGATCACCAGCTTTCATACCTGCTTTTGCCGCTGGAGTATCTTCATAAACTTCTCTAATAAATAATTCTTTATCTTTAAAAGACGAAGTTGCTCCAATACCACCATAAGAACCTCTAGATTTTATTTTGTAATCTTCAACACCTTGCTCATCATAATATCTGGTGTAAGGATCTAAATTTTTTAAGGCAGAATTTATTGCTTCACTTGTTATTTGTGTTGGGTTTATTTCATCAATATAATACATATTCAATTCTTTAAAAACCGATGTGTATAATTCAATTTGTTTGGCAATTTCAAAAAAATCGGATTTAAAAGATACGGTAAATGAAAGCGTAATGATTAGCAGTCCTATTATACTTACTTTTTTTAATTTATTCATAGTTCTATGTATTAGTACTTGCAATATATATATTTTAGACTTACAATAGCCTTAAAGTTCTTCTAAATGTTTTACATTTGTAATACAAATCCTAATACGTAATATGAGAATTGTAATTGCTGGAGCTGGAGAAGTAGGTTTTCATTTAGCTAAATTATTATCGTACGAATCGCACGATATTACCTTAATTGATTTAGAAAAAGAACATCTTGCTTACGCTGAAACACGATTAGATATAAGAGGATTATATGGTAATGCAACCTCTATTGAAACCTTAAAGGATGCAAACATTGCAACAACCGATTTACTTATAGCTGTAACCTCAAACGAAGCTATAAATATTACAATTTGTGTAATTTCTAAACGACTTGGTGCAAAACAAACCATTGCTCGTATAAGCAATACCGAGTTTATAGATAATAAAGAGGAAGTTAATTTTAAAGAATTAGGTATTGATGAACTTATTTCTACCGAAGAATTAGCGACCAACGAGATTAAATTATTATTAAATCAAGCAGCATTTAATGATACGCATGAATTTGAAGGTGGTGAATTAACGATGATGGGAATTGTACTTTCAAAAAAAGCTCCTTTTGTAGGAATGAGTGTAAAAGATGCCGCAGGATTATTTTCTGGCATTCATTTTATGCCCATTGCAATTCAACATAAAAATTCACAGCAAACTATTATTCCGCGTGGTAATACTGTTTTTAAAGCAAAAGACCAAGCCTATTTTATGACTACTAAAGAAGGTGTTGATGAATTGTATAAATTAGCAGGAACAACCAAAACAAAAATTAAAAATGTAATGATTTTAGGTGGTTCTGGTATTGGTGTGCGAACAACCAAGCAGTTGTGTGACAAGAAATTAAACATCAAATTAATAGAATCTAATAAAAATAAAGCCATTTTATTAGCCGATGAATTACCAAATGCATTGGTAGTTTTTGGAGACGGACGTGATGTGGAGCTCTTAGAAGAAGAAAATGTAGAAGATATGGATGCTTTTTTGGCGTTAACCGATTCTAGCGAAACAAACATTATGAGCTGTTTGGTGGCAAAATCAAAAGGCGTAAAAAAAACCATTGCTTTGGTTGAAAATATTGATTATTTTAAGTTATCTCAAAATATTGGCATAGATACACTTATCAATAAAAAATTATTAGCAGCAAATAGTATTTTTAGATATATCCGTAAAGGAGAAGTTGTTGAAATTGCCACATTAAACAATATAGATGCCGAAATTTTAGAATTTAAAGTACCACCAAATGCTAAAATCACTAAAAAAGTAATTCGGAATTTATCCATTCCAAAAGGTGCAACCATTGCAGGAGTAATAAGGAACGGAATAGGTTTAATTGTTCTAGGTGGATTTCAAGTACAAGCCAATGATAAAGTATTAATTTGTTGTACACCAAATACAATAAGTGAAATGGAAAAATTGTTTAATTAATTGGTTTTAGTTGGTATTGTAGCATGAAATAAAAACATGAATAAACTAAATTACAAAATAATTTTTCAAATGATGGGCGTTTTAATGCTCTTTAATGGAGGATTTATGCTCTTATCTGCCTTAGTTGGTTTTATCTACAAAGACAACGCAAATAAAGGTATTGCCTTAGCAGGTTTAGCAACCATAGTATTTGGTTTATTTTTACGATTTATCACCAAAGATTTTACCAAACAAATAAAGAAAAAGGAAGGTTATTTAATAGTAACCTTGGGTTGGATATTTTTAACTTTAACAGGCACATTACCTTATTTATTTACCCAAACAATACCTAATTTTACCAATGCCTTTTTTGAAACTATGAGTGGCTACACCACAACTGGCGCATCCATTTTAAATGATATTGAAGCAATGCCTTATGGAATTCTATTCTGGCGTTCTATGACACATTGGATTGGCGGTATGGGAATTATAGTACTAGCCATAGCAATTTTACCTCTTTTAGGAATTGGTGGAATGCAACTCTTTGCCGCCGAAGCACCAGGACCAAGTGCCGATAAATTGCATCCAAGAATTACCGATACTGCTAAACGACTTTGGTACATTTATTTAGGCTTGACTTTATTGCAAGCTATTTTATTAAAATTTGCAGGAATGAGTCTTTTTGATGCTATAAATCACGCCATGTGTACGCTATCAACTGGTGGTTTTTCTACCAAAAATGCAAGTATTGCACATTGGAATAATGCTCCAATAATTCAATATATTATCCTTGTTTTTATGTTTATTGCAGGAACCAATTTTATATTGAGTTATTTTGCCTTAAAAGGGAAGTTTTCTAAAGTTTTACACGATGAAGAATTTAAGTATTATGCATTAATCGTTCTAACTGCAACTGCAATTACCGCAATAATTGTTTATTATTTTGCCAATGTGACTATTACACCAAATGAAACGCAGCTCATAGCGCATCCAATGGTTTTGGGTAAAGTAGAAAGTAGTTTTAGACACGCTTTATTTCAAGTCATTGCAATTATTACGACTACAGGTTTTGTAACTGCCGATTTTACCATTTGGACACCTTTTTTAAGTATTTTGTTTTTTATGTTAATGTTTTTTGGCGCTTCGGCTGGTTCTACTGCTGGTGGCGTTAAAATTGTACGACATATTATTATGGTAAAAAATTCCATATTAGAATTTAAACGAACCATTCATCCACATGCTATAATACCTGTTCGTTTTAATACCAAATCGGTTTCTAAAGAAATTGTATTTAATATCATGGCATTCTTTATTTTGTATATGGTAACTTTTGGTGTTGGAGCTGCGGTTTTTGGTAGTATGGGTTTAGATTTTATGACCTCAATTGGTACGGCAGCATCTAGTTTGGGTAATGTTGGTCCTTCGTTCTCACAATTAAGCCCCGTAAAAAATTACGATTCCTTACCAGATATTGGTAAATGGTGGTCGGCATTTTTAATGTTACTTGGTAGATTAGAACTCTTTACGGTATTAATTATATTAACGCCTTATTTTTGGCGTAGTAATTAATTTTGGTCCAGACAAAAAAAATAAATATTATTTATTTTAAATAAAATCAACAAGATATAAAGTATATTTGTAGTTCAAAAATGTACTAAAATGATAAAAATTATCAAAATAAATAGTTTTAAAACAGGAAATTTAATCTGTTTAGCAGATAAAATTACCGAAGCAAAAGACTTAACCAAAGAGCAATCTAGTTATTTTTCAAAATCCTTTAAAAAGGAAAAAGTACAATTTGTAAAAAACGATGTATATACTTATTTAGTAAATACATATAAGCAATCTACACAAGATTTAAGAGTTAAGGCATTTGATATTCATAGCGAGATAAAAAATGAAAAAATAATTACTATTTGTGGTAATGACACTACTAATTTACTAGCATTTATAGAAGGGTTTTTACTATCTAACTACCAATTTTTAAAATATTTTGCTGACAAAAAAGAAAAGAAAAACAAGTTAAAAACCATTCAAATTTTAGGAAATGTTTCTAAAAAAGAATTAGAAGAATTAGAAAATTTGGTCTATTCTGTATTTTGGGCAAGAGATATGGTAAACGAACCTGTTTCTTACTTAGATGCCATAAAAATAGCCGAAGAAATGCAAGACAAAGGAGACGAAGCAGGTAATTATTCTGTAGATGTTTTTGAACAAACCAAAATAGAATCTTTAAAAATGGGTGGTTTGTTGGCTGTAAATCAAGGGTCAGAAACTCCAGCAACTTTTACCGTAATTGAATACAAACCAAAAAATGCTACAAACAAAAAACCTTATGTATTAGTCGGCAAAGGAATTGTATACGATACTGGTGGTTTGAGTTTAAAACCAACAGCACATTCTATGGATTTAATGAAATCCGATATGGGTGGCGCTGCTTGTATGGCTGGTGCAATTCATGCCATTGCATTAAATAAATTGCCAGTACATATTATAGGTTTAATACCCGCAACAGATAATAGACCTGGTAAAAATGCTTACGCACCTGGTGATGTTGTTACCATGTTTGATGGCACAACCATTGAAGTTTTAAATACCGATGCCGAAGGTAGAATGGTATTGGCTGACGCCATTGCATATGCTAATAAATTTAAACCCGAATTGATTATTGATGCTGCAACCTTAACTGGTTCTGCTGTAAAAGCAATGGGAACAAAAACCGCTATTTGTATGGGAAATGCGAAAGATAGCTATTTTAAAGAATTAGACAAAGCAGGACAAGATACGCACGATAGAGTTGTTCGTTTTCCTTTTTGGGACGAATGGAAAGAGGATTTAAAATCGGATATTGCCGACATGAAAAATTTAGGTGGTCCTAATGCAGGAATGATTACTGCAGGTAAATTTTTAGAACATTTTGCAGAATATCCTTACATTCATATTGATATTGCTGGACCTGCTTTTTTGGAAACACCCGAAAATTATAAAGGTAAAGGAGGCACTGGAGCTGGAGTTCGTTTATTGTATCAGTTTTTTAAGAATGTGAAGTAACTAAATTAGATAGAAAATAAACCTAATTAAAGTATATTTCCATTTTTAAAAGATTGAAAATAATGAAAGACCATAAAATACTGCATTACATTAAAAATGTATTAGAAAACATGCCAATTGGTTGGCTAAGTACAACAACACATAGACTAGATATCTATAATGAGAAATTAGCAAAAATTCAATTTTTAGAACAATTTGAAATCTTATTTAACAATAATAATGCAAATTCAAAAGCATTAAATGAATTGCCAACTGCATATGATTATATACGTTTAGGTCACCCGTTATCTTGTGTGTTAGAATGGACTATTGCTAAAATACAGCATCTAAAACCAGAAAATGTAATCAGTTTTTCTTCACAAACAATGCCTATTTTAGCTATTTTAAGAAAAAACTTATTAGACCATAAAAATACTCGAATTTTATATTCAGGAAAGTTACCAGCTATTTTTAATGCCGATATTCTTAAACATATTTACGGATATAAGTTTGATTTAAAGAAAATTACTAAACTTGAAGATGTTTCTGATTTTAACGGAAGTACCATTTTTTTATCACAACAAGATGTAATTAGTGATTTTAATCTTAATTCAAATATTGATTTTTTCATTCATTTACATGCGCCAATAGGAAGCGTTTTATTGATAATGGATAAAAATGAGCGTTACATTGCAGATATTCAACATGTAAGAAGAAGAGAAACAATTGCAATGACACCTGCCAATAGTTTAATTGCACTAAATTCCATTTTAGAAAAATCTTCATTTAAAATTAAAAATAGTAATACAGTCGCAAATAAATTACTTGTTTTAAAAACCATTAATGAAATTACTGCTACAAATACAAAAGTTTTAGTTAGTTCAAGCGGATTATCTATTCAATATGCTATTTTAATGGGATTAATTCATGATGGATTAGAAAATCATAAAGAAAAAAAAATTAAAATTATTGTTCCTCCAAATTGCTATGGCGGAACAAATGACCAAGCAAGACGCGTTTCTGCATGTATTGACAATGTTGAAGTAGTAGATTTACCAGTTGATGGTGATAATGATATGGTTAAAAGTATCGACTTGGTATTAACTAAAATTGCTCAAGAAGATGCTATTCCTTACATTATTGCCGAAATCCCAACAAACCCAAGAGTGGAAGTGCCAAATCTCAATAATTTAAAAACTGTTTTAAGTAAAGAGCGTAAAAATTTAAAAGGTAAAACTGCTATTGCTCCTGTTTTTATTTTAGACCAAACATTTTGTCCTAATGTCCATTTTTTAGGTGATGATGAAATATTAGCGACTATCAAAACTATTTCTTTTGCTAGTGGCTCTAAATTTCCAAGTGGCGGATTATGTACTTCAGGTTATTGTGTAGGAAACAATAAAACAAATGCTTTAATAGATAAAATAGAACAGCATTTAAAACTATGCGATAATGAAGCAACCAATCTGCAAATGGAAATATTAGCAACTCAATTACCATCAATGAATCAAAGAATTAATGACGCTTATAAAAATACACGCGAATTTGTACAATTTATTCAAAAGACTTTGCCAGAAGCAAAAATCAATTTTGTTACCGAAGAATTGGCAAATAACGGATTTACACCTTCTGTTTTTTCATTAGATCTACCAACTAAAGGAAATACAGATCAAGAAAAAGAACTTTATAAAAGAAAGTTAAACCATCAACTAATAGATTTAATGATTGCTAAAATACCAAATGAAAGTAAATATTGTGTGAGTTATGGTCAATTAAAAGGTTGCTATTGGACGATACCTGCTATATCTACTCAAGGTACAACTAAAGAAAGCGACAAAGATTATATTGCACGTGTAGCGCTTTCGCCAAAAATGGATTTGGAACTTCACAAAAAAGTTTTTTTAGAGTTTGTTACAAGTATTTAATGTTTATATGTTTTAGTGAAAATAGAATTAAACTATTGGTAAAACCACTTTAAAAGTAGTGCCTTTACCTACTTGAGAAGTAAAGGTAATTGTACCATTATAAGCTTCAATTATATTTTTAACCATCGCTAAACCCAAACCCATTCCACTAGATTTAGTCGTAAATTTAGGTTCAAATATTTGATTTTTATGTGCTTCTTCAATTCCTTTTCCGTTATCGGAAACCGTAATAGATACGGCATCATTTTCTTCAAAAACACGAACCTTTATACTTGGTTCTACAGTTTCTTTTAAAGCTTGTGTTGCATTTTTAACTAGATTTGTTACAATTCTAGTTAATTGTATTTTATCTAATTGTGCCGTAATTACATCTTTATCAGTAGTATAATTTATATAAGCTTCGTTAAAAATTTCTAAGGCATTTTTAACAACCGAAACCACATTTAATGCTTCTTTGTTTTGTGTTGGCATTTTGGCAAAATTAGAAAATGCTGATGCAATAGAAGTCAATGTATCTATTTGTAAAATTAACGATTGGCTAAACTCTTTTAGTTTTTCTTTATGCTCAGGATCTTTTGGGTCAAATCGTCTTTCAAAACTCTGAATTGTTAATCGCATTGGAGTTAACGGGTTTTTAATTTCATGCGCTACCTGTTTTGCCATTTCACGCCAAGCTTCTTCACGTTCACTTTTAGCTAATTTAACGGCACTTTCTTCTAACTCGTCTACTTTTTGATTGTACGCTTTTAATAAAGTGGAAATTTCTTTACTTGCATTGGCAACTACAACCTTTTCGTTGCTACTACCTAATTCTATTTTGCTTATCTTATCGCTTACTTCCTTTATAGATTTGGTAATGTAACTAGATAATAAATAAGCAATGCTTATGGCTATTAAAAAAATGATTCCATAAGCTAAGATTAACCGCTCCAAAAATTCTTTTAATTCGGAATCTTGTTCCGAATTATCTTGTAAATAAGGTAATTTTAAAATACCAATGGGCTGGAATTTTTCATCTGTAATATAGGTATAGGAAAACTGTATTTCGTTATTATTTTGTTTGGTAGATTCTAAATAACGTTTATTTGTGCTAGTATCAATTTTTGAAATAATAGATTTTGATAAATCAAAATTTTTATTGTCATCTGTAAAAGTTGGCACCGAACTTATTATATGTTTACCATCTAAATCATAAATAAAAACATCCAATCTATTGTTGTTAGAAATATTATGAATTTGATCTTTAAATATGTTTTTTAATTCGGCAGTTTCTACCACATAGGTATAACGTTCTAATTCGTTTTCAATGGTTGCTTTTATATTGTTTTCCTTTCGAATTAACCGTTTGTTATGGTAATCATTACCTTGTTCTTTATATTGATAAATAGTAATTACCGCTGTAATTATAGATGCTATTAATACCAACAATAACATCGATAAAAAAATACGTATCCGTAAAGAAAAATTGGTAAAATTCATGATTTTATTTGTGTTGTAAATATACTATTTTTAGACTATTCTTCTCACAAAAATTAAGCCAGTTTTACATTAAAATTAGCGTTTTTACACATCTTCATTTTTTTACTTAGAGTAAAATCCTTTATTAAATTGGTAATCTTGCTAAAAATAGGGATTGGATAAAGCTACCATTTCAATTCTCCTAAAGTTAGTTAACGTGTTGTTTATCCAACAATATTAACAATTTTACCAGGAACTACAATCACTTTTTTAGGTATTCTACCATCTAAATGTTTTTGTGTTCGTTCATCTGTTAATACTATTTTTTCAATTTCCTCTTTGCTTAAATCTAAGGATAAATCTAAAGTAAAACGCATTTTTCCGTTAAACGAAATAGGATACATTTTGTTAGATTCTACCAAATGACTTGCATCAAAAATAGGATATGCAACGGTTGAAATAGAGGTTGTATGACCTAATTTTGACCATAGTTCTTCGGTAATATGTGGTGCATAAGGCGATAATAAAACTAATAAAGGTTCTAGTATTTCTCTTTGATTACACTTTTGTTGTGTTAATTCGTTTACACAAATCATAAAAGTACTTACCGATGTGTTAAACGAAAAATTAGTAATATCATCATCCACTTTTTTAATGGTTTTATGTAATGTTTTTAAACTCTCTTTAGACGGTTTATTCTCAGAAACGTGTGCTACACCTTGTTCATCAATGCCATATAATTTCCATAATTTTTTTAAGAAAGAATACACGCCCGAAATTCCAGCTGTTTGCCAAGGCTTAGATTGTGTTAATGGGCCTAAAAACATTTCAAATAAGCGTAAGGCATCTGCACCATATTCTTTACAAATAGCATCTGGATTTACTACATTGTATTTAGATTTGGACATTTTTTCTACTTCGCGACCAACACTATATTTCCCGTATTCTAAAATGAATTCGGCATCATTATATTCTTTTCGTGAATTTTTAAAGGCTTCAATATCCAATTCGTTAGACGTGTTTACTAATGAAACATCTACATGAATTACTTGTGTATTTTCATTTTTTGAAGTGAATTTTTTAGAATCTAAATCTCTATAAACAAAAGCACTCTCACCCAAAATCATGCCTTGATTTATCAATTTTTTAGCGAACTCTTTTTTAGGTACGTAACCCAAATCAAACAAGAATTTTTGCCAAAAACGAGAGTACAATAAATGTCCTGTTGCGTGTTCGGATCCACCTATATATAAATCAACATCTTGCCAATAATCAAGTGCTTCTTTGGAGGCAAATTCCTCGGTATTATGCGCATCCATATAACGGTTAAAATACCACGAACTGCCTGCCCAACCTGGCATAGTATTGAGTTCTAAGGGGAATATAGTCGTGTTGTTTATTTTATCGTTAGAAACTACCTCAGTGATTTCACTGTCCCAAGCCCAAGTTGTTGCGTTTCCTAAAGGTGGTTTTCCATCGCTGGTTGGTAAATAATTTTCTACTTCTGGTAAATGAATTGGTAAATGTTCTTTAGCAATCATTTGTGGTAGTCCGTTTTTATAATACACAGGAAAAGGTTCTCCCCAATAACGTTGTCTACTAAAAACTGCATCACGCAATCGGAAATTTATTTTTTTGTAGCCAATACTCTGTTTTTCCATTTCGTAAATCACCGTTTTAAAGGCTTTTTTGTATGGTAAATTGGTTAAGAAATCGGAATTTGTAATAACAGCATTTCCTTTATCTTCGTGTGCTTTTTCACTAATATCTACGTCCTTAAAAATATTTGGAATGTCAATATTAAAATGCTTTGCAAAATCATAATCACGTTGATCGCCGCAAGGAACAGCCATAACAGCACCAGTTCCGTAACCAGCCAACACATAGTCACCAATATAAATTGGGATTGGTTTTTTGGTGAAAGGATGCTCGGCATACGCACCTGTAAATGCACCAGAAATGATTTTCACATCACTCATTCTATCACGTTCGCTACGCTTTGCAGTTGCTTTAATGTAGGCTTCAACCTCATTTTTTTGTGCTGGAGTTGTAATTTGTGAAACTAAATCTAATTCTGGAGCTAAGGTCATAAAACTAACACCAAAAACAGTGTCTGGTCTAGTTGTAAAAACACCAATTTTGAATTTTGAATTTTGAATTTTGAATTCTAGGTGTGCACCTTCAGAACGTCCAATCCAATTGGTTTGAATATCTTTAATAGGTTGTGGCCAATCAATATCTTGTAAATCGTCTAATAAACGTTGTGCATAAGCGGAAATTCGCATAGACCATTGCATCATTTTTTTCTGTACAACAGGATGAGATCCACGCTCCGAAACACCATTTACAATTTCATCATTAGCAAGAACAGTTCCCAATTCGGCACACCAATTTACAGTAGTTTCACTAAGGTATGTTAATCTATATTTTAATAAAAACTCTTGTTGTTCTTTATCGGAATAATTTTTCCAATCTACTGCAGTAATTTGTGGTGTATCTTCATCGCAAGGCGAATTTACTTTTGTATTTCCATTTTTCTCTAGCTCCTCAATTAATTCAGAAATAGGCAAGGCTTTATCATCAATATTACAATAATAAGCATTAAATAATTCGGTAAAAATCCATTGGGTATATTTATAAAAATCAGGACTTGAAGTTCGTAATTCTCTCGACCAATCAAACGAAAAACCTATCCGATCTAGTTGTTTGCGATAGGTTGCAATATTAGCTTCGGTTGTTTTTGCAGGATGTTGTCCTGTTTGTATGGCATATTGTTCGGCTGGCAAGCCAAAAGAATCATACCCTTGCGGATGTAATACATTAAACCCTTTATGACGTTTGTAACGCGCATAAATATCACTTGCAATATAACCTAACGGATGACCAACGTGTAAACCAGCACCACTTGGGTAAGGA
>CAZOQL010000015.1:0-30082 GCA_964582005.1 uncultured Flavobacteriaceae bacterium
CCTTGTTTTCCTTCTTCTTTTCCTCCAACAGTAAATTCATCTACATGAATTAGTTTCTCTAAAGGATATTTTTGACTGCTTTTCATTGCTTTTCGAACTTTTTGCATAAAATACCATGCTGTTCCTTGACGAATACTAAAACGTTTACCCATTTGAATACTCAATATACTTTTTGTACTTGTACTCATTTCAAAAACTACACAAAATGCTTTTTGTAATCCAAATTTAACTTTATGAAAAAGTGTATTTGTCGTAGAACTTTCTACATAATCACAAGCGTAACAATGATAGTTATAATCTGATTTCTCACATCCTTTCGTATGTCCACATTTACTACATATAAAAACGTATTGCCATTTTATTTTGGCTAAAAATATGCTTTGAAAGCATCATTATTTGGTAATTCTTTGATAAAGTTTAGGATATCTTGTCCTTCAAATTGTTCTATATATCTTTGTTTTAAAGGTTAAATATGCGGAAATTAAATGCAAAGTTAATTACTGATTTATACAAACAAAGATGGTAAATAGAATTATTTTTCAAATGGATAAAACAACATTTAAAAATAAAATCGTTTTGAGGTAATTCTCAAAATGCAGTAAAAACTCAAATTCGGATAGCATTATCATCATATTTATTAATATCATATGCTAAAAAAAAATTGAATTTAGATAAAACTATCTACGAAATATTACAAATTATTAGTATATCTTCGTCTGACAAAACATCTATAAATCAACTGCTTAGCCAAAGTGAGTTACACAAAAAGTAAAAGAGTAAGGATTTCAATCGACTGATTATGTTTGACTTATAAATAAATGCTAGTAATTTCATAAGGCACTTTCGTTTTACAAATTATCTTTTAAGACTTTAATTTCATCTCGTAATTGCGCTGCTGCAATAAAATCTAACGCTTTGGCTGCTTGTTCCATCAATTTTCTTTTTTGACGAATCCGTTTTTCAATTTCAGGTTTTGGCAAATATTCTAAATCCTGTTCCGCCACTTTATTCAACGCATTATCATAATGAAAAGAAGTTACGCTAGATTTGGTTAAATCGTTTTCAATAGCCTTTTTTATTTGCGTTGGCGTTATGTTATTATCCGTATTATATTGTATTTGTTTTTCTCTTCTATAATTAGTTTCGTCAATCGTTTTTTGCATGGATTTGGTAATTTTATCAGCATACATAATAGCAATTCCGTTTACATTTCTTGCAGCTCTACCAATAGTTTGTGTTAGCGATCTATGGGAACGTAAAAAACCTTCTTTATCAGCATCTAATATGGCAACTAAAGAAACTTCGGGTAAATCTAATCCTTCTCTTAATAAATTTACGCCAATCAAAACATCAAACAAACCTTTACGTAAATCTTGCATTATTTCTACTCTTTCTAAAGTATCTACATCACTATGAATATAACGGCAACGTATTTGAACTCTCGTTAAATACTTCGTCAATTCCTCTGCCATTCGCTTAGTAAGTGTCGTTACTAAAGTTCGTTCATCTTTTTCTACTCTAATATGAATTTCTTCTATTAAATCATCAATTTGATTTAAACTTGGTCTTATATCAATTATTGGGTCTAATAAGCCTGTTGGCCGAATTACTTGTTCTACAAAAACACCTTCCGTTTTATTTAATTCATAATCAGCTGGTGTTGCGCTAACATAAATTACTTGGTTTTGTATTTCTTCAAACTCGGTAAATTTCAATGGTCTATTATCCATTGCAGCTGGTAATCTAAAACCATATTCTACTAGATTCTCTTTTCTAGATCTATCGCCACCATACATGGCATGAACTTGTGGTATGGTAACATGACTTTCATCAATTACCATTAAATAATCATCTGGAAAATAATCTAACAAGCAAAATGGTCTACTACCAGGTTCCCGACCATCTAAATATCTAGAGTAATTTTCAATACCACTACAGTAACCCAATTCGCGTATCATTTCTAAATCAAACTCGGTTCGTTCTTTTAAACGTTTTGCTTCTAAATGCTTGCCTATTTCTTTGTAATAATCTACTTGCTTAACCATATCCTCTTGAATTGCGTGAATGGCATTTTGCAAAACATCTGGCGATGTAACAAATAAATTGGCTGGATAAATAGTTAGTTTTTCAAAATTTTCAACTATTTCATTAGAAGCAATATCAAAACTTTCAATTTCTTCAATTTCATCGCCAAAATAATGAATTCTATAGCCTTGATCTCCGTACGATGGATAAATAGTTATCGTATCACCTTTCACTTTAAACGTACCTGATTTCAATTCCATTTCGGTTCTTGAATACAAGCTGGTAACCAAACGATGTAAAAATTTTGTTCTAGGTAAGAGTTGTTCAACTTGAATTTTAATAACATTTTTTTTGAACTCAATTGGATTTCCAATACCATAAATACAAGAAACCGAAGCAATTACTATAACATCTCTTCTACCTGATAATAGAGAAGATGTTGTACTTAAACGCATACGTTCAATATCTTCATTAATAGATAAATCTTTTTCAATATAAACACCACTTGTTGGTAAATAAGCTTCTGGTTGGTAATAATCGTAATAGGAAACAAAATACTCTACGGCATTATTCGGAAAAAAATGCTTAAATTCTTGGTATAATTGCGCTGCTAAAGTTTTATTATGTGCTAAGACTAAGGTTGGTTTTTTGGTTCTTTCAATTAAATTAGCAATAGTAAATGTTTTACCAGAACCAGTAACTCCAAGTAAAACTTGCTCCTTATCTTTATTAGCAATACCTGAAACCAGCTGTTCTATAGCTTGTGGCTGATCTCCTGTTGGTTTAAAATTACTAACTAACTTAAATTTCATTTTTTTATATATTAGAAAACGAAAATAAGCAATATTTACGTATAATTAATCGTTATGTATATGGTAGTTCCTAAGAATTGTATATATTTGAAATTTAAAAAACATTAGAAAATGAAAAAAGTAATTGTATTAGCAGTATTTATTTTAGCAGTAATTAGTTTAAGCTCTTGCCGTTCTACAAAAAATAGCTGTATTAAAATTAATGCCCAAGAAATTTTACAACAAGATACTGTAATTGCTTGTGTAGAAATGAAATAATTTTAGTGAGATTATTATAATTTAAGCTTCTATAATGGTAAGTGCTAAATTGTAAATTCTTTCAAATTGCTCTTCCAAACCCATATTACTATTATCAAAATCAATAGCATCTTTGGTTTTAACTAGTGGAGAATTTTTTCTTGTGGAATCAATGTGATCTCTGTATTGTACATTGGTTAAAATTTCTTCATAACTTACATCATCACCACGATCTAATAATTCTTTATATCGTCTACTTGCTCTTTTTTCGGGCGAAGCTGTCATAAATAGTTTTAACTCTGCATCTTTAAAAACTACGGTTCCAATATCTCTACCATCCATAACAACGGCTTTATTTTTTCCGAATTCTTTTTGTTGTTCCACTAATTTTTTTCTTACTTCAGAAATAGTCGCTATTTTGCTTACCAATTTAGAGACATTCATACCTCTAATTTCTTTTTCTACATTTTCATCATTTAAAAAAATCTCAGCAAAACCTAAATCTTCATTATACTTAAAAGTCAAGGTGATTTTATCTAAATTTTCAATTAATGACGCGGAATCAAAGTGCCTATTATCTATCCAATTTTGTTGCATTGCAAATAAAGTAACTGCTCTATACATTGCACCAGAATCTACATAAACATAGCCTAATTCTTTTGCTAATTGCTTAGCAATAGTGCTTTTTCCTGTAGAGGAAAAACCATCAATTGCTATGGTAATTTTCTTTTTCAAAATAAATTTATTTTATTCCGTAAAGGTCGTAAAGTTTTTAGAGAAAATGAAATTTACACCTTGATTTATTTTTTACCGATTCAAATCAAATTGCAAACTAAAAGTACTTGTATTAGACGCTGGATGATATTTTGTATAGGCATAATTAAATTTCATCTTACCAAATTTAATTCCAAAACCTGCTGTAAAACCTGCAAAAGTTCTTACTTCAGTCAATTTTAATTCTTTTGCTCTTCTAAAGTTATATCCTAATCTTAAATTAAAGTTTTTTGTGGAAAAAAATTCTGCTCCTACGATAACATGTCTTGTAAAATTATCAACAAAAGAGGGTTTTTTATTGGTTGAAGTACCATCAATAGAAGATTCCGCATTCGAAGGATTCCTAACAGAGATATTCCATTTTTGTAAATTATCCATCGTTACAAACCATTTTAAAGGAATCGTTTCTAATTGATACGATGCTCCTATTTCAATAGCTAAAGGCATTTTTTCTCTTTGTTCATCAAATACAGTAACTTGATACCCCATATTTCTAATAACTGCGGTAAATATATATGGCTTACCTTCTTTGTAATATACTATTCCTAAATCTACTGCCACACCATTAGAAGTATAATTATCTATAGTTGAATTAATTAATTTTACATTTGCACCAATATATATATCATACCAAGGTATTTGATAGGCATAACCAACAGACAAAGCAATATCTCTTGCATGAAAAGTTCCTGTTTCATTACCTTGTTCATCGGCTCCAATCATTTTACCATAATCTACAAAGGTTATTCCACCTTGTAAGGTACCAAATCGTCTGGTAAAAAGATGGGCGAAATTTACCGATCCGTAATTTACATCTGCTAAAAAATTCACATAATTAACACCAAGTTGGTTATCCATTTCTTGGTTTATCATTGCAGGGTTCCAAGTAGCTTGATTAACATCATCTAACATGGTTAAAACCTTGCCACCTAAAGCAGCTTGTCTTGCTGATGTTGGAACATTTAAAAAATTAAAAATTTGTTCACCACCAACTTGAGCATAACCAAATAGTGTAATGAATAAACTTAGTAATAAAATTTTAATTTTCATAAATAGCAATAATTTGTAAAACTACAAAATGTCTCTCTATATCAAAACGTAAAAACAAATAAATAGTATGCTACTTTAAGCTTATTTAAAAACAATACAGAAAAAATCCCTTTAACATAAATTAGCAAAGGGATTTTTTTATCATTTTTTTGAATTACAATTACATTTCTAATGCTTTTTTAGCATCGCCTTGCATTAATAATTCTTCTGGATTTTCTAAAGCTTCTTTGACTGCCACTAAAAAACCAACGGACTCTTTTCCGTCAATAATACGATGATCGTAAGATAAAGCAACATACATAATTGGTTGAATTACCACTTCGCCATTTACTGCCATTGGTCTTTGTACAATATTATGCATTCCTAAAATAGCACTTTGTGGTGGATTAATTATTGGTGTAGATAACATAGAACCAAAAACACCACCATTTGTAATGGTAAATGTTCCGCCTGTCATTTCATCAATAGTTATTTGTCCATCTCTAGCTCTTATTGCTAAACGTTTAACATCACTTTCAACACCTCTAAAAGATAAGTTTTCGGCATTTCTAATTACAGGAACCATTAAACCTTTTGGTCCTGAAACTGCAATAGAAATATCAATAAAATCATAACCAACCATATAATCACCATCAATCATACTATTAACTGCTGGATACATTTCTAAAGCACGCACAACTGCTTTGGTAAAGAAACTCATAAAGCCAAGACTTACACCATATTTTGCTTTAAAATCTTCTTTATAAATTTTACGTAAATCAAAAATTGGCTGCATGTTTACTTCGTTAAACGTAGTAAGCATTGCTGTCTCATTTTTAACCGAAACTAAACGTTGCCCAACTTTACGGCGCAACATACTCATTTTTTTACGAGACGAACCTCTTTTACCACCACTTGTTGGAGTTCCCATTGATGGAACTGCTTTTATTGCATCATCTTTGGTAATTCTACCATCTTTTCCAGTACCTTTAACCGAACCTGTATCCATGGCTTTTTCTGTCAATATCTTTTTTGCTGCTGGCGAAGCAGTACCTGTTGCATAAGTAGTAGTTGGTTGTACACTTGTGGTTTTTGGTTTTTCTTCAACCTTTTCAACCTTTACATTTACTTCTTCGCCAGTACCTTCTGGTTTTTTAGCACTCATATCAATTAAGCAAACTATTGCTCCAACTTCAACGGCATCGCCTTCTTCTGCTTTAAAAGTAATAATTCCACTTTCTTCAGCTGGCAACTCTAAAGTTGCTTTATCAGAATCTACCTCAGCAATTGGTTGGTCTTTCTCTACATAATCGCCATCTTCTACTAACCATTGTGCAATTTCTACTTCTGTAATAGATTCTCCTGGTGAAGGAACTTTCATTTCTAGTATCATAATATATACTGTTTAATCGTTTATTATTTATTTACTGAATTTATATTTCTGTTTTGAACTCTACAAATTACATGCAAACATTTATATTTCTTTTCTCGTTGCTATTATCTTTATTCTTTATTTTCAAAAACACTATCAATAACTCGCTGATGTCTTCTTTTAAATCGTGCACTTGATCCTGCTGCAGGAACTGCATAATATGGTCTTGAACATAATTGTAAACGTACCATGTCAAATCGTTCTAGCATATGGCTCCACGAACCCATATTTCTTGGTTCTTCTTGCGCCCAAACATAATCCGTTGCATTTTTATACTTCGCAATAATTTTATTAATTTTTTCTTTATGTAAAGGAAACAATTGTTCTATTCTTATTAAAGCAACATCTTCTCTTTTTAATTTTTCTCTTTCGGCTAATAAATCATAATAGAATTTACCCGAAACAAATACTAATTTTCGCACCTTTTTCACGTCTAATGTATCGTCAATAACTTCTTGAAACTCTCCTTTTGCCAATTCTTTGATGGAAGAAACTGCTTTTGGATGACGTAACAAACTCTTTGGCGTAAATACAATAAGTGGTTTTCTAAATTCTCTTTTTAATTGTCTACGTAGTATATGGAATATATTAGCAGGTGTCGTACAATTTGCAACATTCATATTATCTATGGCACATAATTGCAAAAAACGTTCTATTCTTGCAGATGAATGTTCCGATCCTTGCCCTTCATAACCATGTGGTAATAAAATAACAATACCGTTTTGTAATTTCCATTTATCTTCCGCAGCAGCTAAGTACTGGTCAAAAATAATTTGAGCACCATTTGCAAAATCACCAAATTGTGCTTCCCAAATTGTTAAGGTGTCTGGATTTGTCATTGCGTATCCATAATCAAAACCCAATACGCCATATTCTGACAAATGAGAATTGTAAATGTACATTTCTCCTTTATTATTTTTATTGGTGTTTAGTAAATTTATAGGATTTTCGGTTATTTCATCTCGTAAAACTGCATGTCTATGTGAAAAAGTGCCTCTTTCAACATCTTCTCCAGAAATACGTACATCAAAACCTTCTTCTAATAAACTTCCGTAGGCTAAATTTTCTGCCATTCCCCAATCTAACGTATCGGTTTCAAAAACCATTTTATCTCTACCTTTCAAAATTCTTTCTGCTTTACGAATAAATTTAACTCCATTTGGAACAGTTGAAATTACTTTTGCAATTCCTTCTAATTTATTTTGGGAATAGTTAGTTTTGGTTGGCAATAACATATCTGCCAATTTTTTTCTTGGATATTTATGCCAAATTTCATTCATAAAAGGTTTTACCCTAGAAACAGAATCTTCTTTAGATTTAGTGAATTGAGTTTCTAACATTGCTTTAAAATCGGATGTTATTTTCTTTACATAACTAGCATCTATGGTGTTTTCAGCAATTAATTTATCGGCATATATTTTATATGGATTGTCATGTTTTGCAATTGCTTTATATAAATTTGGCTGTGTAAAACGTGGTTCATCACCTTCATTATGTCCGTATTTTCGATAACCCAATAAATCAATAAAAATGTCTCTTTTAAATTTCATACGAAACGCCAAAGCCATTTCCATGGCATGAACTACGGCTTCGGTATCATCAGCATTTACGTGTAAAACTGGTGACAAAGTAACTTTAGCTATATCGGTACAATAAGTACTTGAACGAGCATCTAAATAATTGGTAGTAAAACCTATTTGGTTATTTACCACAATATGAATTGTTCCACCAGTAGCATACCCTTTTAATTTGCTCATCTGAATCACTTCATACACAATACCTTGCCCTGCAATTGCAGCATCACCATGTACTAAAATGGGTAATATTTTAGAGCTATCTCCTTTATAATTTTTATCAATTTTAGCTCTCGTAATCCCTTCGGCAACCGCATCAACAGTTTCTAAATGTGATGGATTTGGAACTAAATTCATTTTTATCTTTTTACCATTTTGATAGGTTTTATCCAAAGTTAAACCTAAATGGTATTTAACATCGCCATCTATATTTTTATCTTCAAAATCTTTGCCTTCAAATTCACTAAACAATTCACGTACAGGTTTTCTAAATATATTAGTTAAGGTACTTAAACGACCACGATGCGCCATACCTATAACGGTTTCTTCTACATTAAAATCATTAACTGCATTGAATAAAGCTACACTTAATGCAGGTATTAATGTTTCGCCACCTTCTAAAGAAAAACGTTTTTGCCCTACATATTTTGTTTGTAAAAAACTTTCGAAAGTTACGGCATGATTTAATTTAGAAAGTAAATATTTTTTAGCTTCAACGGAATAATTTGGGTGATTGTCATTTTTATTTAGCTTTTCATGCCACCATTTAATCTCTTCTGGATTACGAATATACATATATTCAACACCAATAGAATCACAATATATAGCATTAAGATGTCGTACTATTTCTCTTAAATTCTGGTTTCCTAATCCTAAGATCTCTCCAGCTTCAAAATTAGTATTCAAATCTACATCCGATAAGCCAAAATTTTCTAATGCTAATGTTGGTTCGTATTGCCTTCTTTCTCTTACGGGATTCGTTTTAGTAAACAAATGACCTCTTGTACGATACGCATTAATCATTTCAATAACTTGAAATTCTTTTCGTACTTGTTCTGGTATTAGCGTAGTTGTATTTTCTTTGGATAAAGAAAAATTTGAATTTGCTAAATCATATCCTTGAAAAAAACTTCTCCAACTTGGTTCAACGGCATCAGGAAATTGTACATATTTTTGATATAGGTCTTCAATAAAACCGGTATGAGCTGCATTTAAAAATGAAAACTTATCCATAAATTTATAAATCCTTTATTAGTTTGAATTTTTGAAGTACAAATTTACACTTTTTGCTTATAAAAAAAACATCCTTTTAAATTTATTTTAAAAGGATGTTTTGTATTTTTTAGATTCCTAATCTAATGTTCAATATCAGATTCTGGCGCCAAAATGACTTTTAAACCATCTAGCTCTTCTTTCATATAAATTTGACATCCCAAACGACTATTGTCTTCTACAAAAAATGCTTGGTCTAACATATCTTCTTCGTCTTCGCTCATTTCTGGTAAAGGTAAATCAAATGTCTCTACATAACATTGGCAAGATGCACACATTGCCATACCGCCACAAATACCAATTGTTCCTTCGGGAGCCAATTCGTAAGAACGAACTATCTCCATCAAATTCATATTCATATCGGTTGGCGCTTCTACTTCGTGTATTTTGCCTTCTCTATCCGTTATTGTTATTTTAATGGTATTGTCTTTCAACTTATATTTTTTTAATTACTGCCTTTTCTTGCTCTTTTTTAACGCCATCAAAACCAGTTACACCAGATACTGTTGTGTATTTCATTATCATTTTTTTCGCATCAGGATTTATTATTTTATAAGCGGATTGCACCATAATAGTTGCTTCATGAAAGCCACATAAAATTAATTTTAATTTTCCTGGATACGTATTTACATCACCTATGGCATAAATACCTTCAATATTTGTACCATAATCTGTGGCATTATTTACAACAATGGCATTTTTTTCAATTTCTAAACCCCAATCGCCAATTGGACCTAATTTTGGTGAAAGACCAAATAATGGTATAAAATGATCTACTTCTATTTTTTTAGTTCCTTCTGTTTTATGTTTTACAGTAACTGCTTCAACTTGATTATCTCCATGAATTTTTTTTATTTCGCTATTGGTCAATAAAGTCATCTTACCTTTTTTAACCAATTCTTGTACTTTTTCTACCGAATCTAAAGCGCCTCTAAATTCCGTTCTACGATGTACTAAAGTTACTTCACTAGCAATATTACTTAAAAAGACAGACCAATCTAAAGCGGAATCTCCGCCACCAGCAATAATTACTTTTTTATCTCTATAAAATTCAGGTTCTCTTATTATATACTCTACACCTTTATCTTCGTAATTAATTAAATTAGGAATTGGCGGTTTTCTTGGTTCAAAAGACCCTAATCCGCCAGCAATAGCAACTACTTTTGCGTGATGTTTTGTGCCTTTATCAGTAGTTACTATAAAAGAAGCGTCTTCTAATTTCTCTATAGTTTGAGCTCTTTCTCCTAATGTATAAGTTGGTTGAAATGGAGCAATTTGCTCTTCTAAATTAGTTATTAAATCTCCTGCTAAAACAGAAGCGTATCCAGGTATGTCGTAAATAGGTTTTTTAGGGTAAATTTCTGCTAATTGTCCGCCCGTCATTGGCAAGGCATCTATTAGATGACAACGCAACTTTAACAATCCTGCTTCAAATACGGTAAATAGCCCTACTGGACCTGCGCCAATTATAAGTATATCTGTTTTAATCATTTTTAAGTTTTCAAGGTACAAAGATATGCAATAAAGGTAAAATTATTTGTAATTATTAGAACACATTTTAAACAAATTATAAATTAATAATTCGTTTCTTTTTTACAAAAAGAAAACTCTCATAAAAAAAAATCTTTTTAGACTTGCTTAGTATATAATTTTATATATATTTGCATCCGCTAAGCAAAATAGCTTAGTTTAAACTCCTCCTTAGCTCAGTTGGTTAGAGCATCTGACTGTTAATCAGAGGGTCCAAAGTTCGAGTCTTTGAGGAGGAGCTTTAAAAACCAAGCCTTTGCAGCAATGTGGAGGCTTTTTTAATTGATTTTACCCTAAATAAATCTCTATTTATGTAACATAAAATCATTACTTTCGTCTAAAATAAAAGAAGATTTTTACTCATGTTACATTCCAAACTAAAATTTAATTCCAAAATAGTATATTCCGTTAAAGAAATTAATCTCTTAGATTGGAATACCATATCAACAGATAACATTTTTTTAGAAGTCGAATATTTGAAAAGTATTGAAGAAACCGTAAATGAAGTGCATCAATTTATTTATGTAATATATTATGACATTAAAGACAAACCCATAGGAAAATCTATTTTTCAGTTATTACAATACGACACTACAACCTTTAATTTTAATAGTATTCCATGTAGCTTTCAAAACAAAATTTTAAGACGTTTTTTAAATAAAAAACTGACTATCTTAATTGCAGGAAATATTTTTGCAACTGGAGAAAATATACATTCTTTTACTAAAGAAATAAATAACGAAGATATTCTATATAATATCAATATTATAATTGATAAATTATTTAAAGCCAATAAAACGATTAACTATGCTGTTTTTAAGGAATTTTACCCAAACAATGAAACCAGTTCTCTTTTAATTAAGAAATGCCAATATTTAAAATTTAATATTGATGTAAATATGGCTTTAGAATTAAATACAGATTGGCATAATTTTAATGATATCACCAATGATTTTAAAACAAAATATAGGTCTAGAGCTAAAAGTGTTATTAAAAAATCTAATACATTAATTATAAAAGAACTTTCTTTAGAACACCTTACTATTTACGCAAATAGAATAGAAGAATTATACCAACAAGTCTTGAAAAATTCCAATTTCAATATTGGAATTTTTACCATAGAAACATTTAAAAGCTTAAAAAAAAACCTAAAAGAAAAATATACTGTTTACGGATATTTTATTGAAGATAACTTGATTGGTTTCAGGTCTGCATTTATAACAAATACCATTCTAGAAACTAGTTTTATAGGAATTGATTATAGTCTAAATCTAAAGTATGATTTGTATCAAAAAATGTTGATGGATTATGTTGAAGATGGCTTAAAAAACAACGTGAATGATATTTGTTTTGGTAGAACTGCCGAAACTATAAAGTCTTGCGTAGGTGCACAACCTCTAAATATGAATTTATTTATAAGGCCTAAAAAAAGAACAGGTTTGTTTTTATTAAAACTAATTATCGATAATATAAAACCAACAGAATTCAGTTTAAGGAGTCCTTTTAAAAAAGAATTTTATTCTAAATTAAAAAACACATCTTCTACTAAAAGCAAACTTGTTTTGAGTTAATATAAACGCAAATTAAAAATGGATTCATTAACACAAATAGTACTAGGAGCAGCAGTTGGCGAAGTTATTTTAGGTAAAAAAATAGGAAACAAAGCAATTTTATGGGGAGCAATTGCTGGTACAATACCCGATTTAGATGTTATTGCAAATTTTGTCGTAAGTGATAAAATGACTGCAACATTAATGCATCGAGCTTTTACCCATTCCTTTTTATTTGCCTTTTTAATGGCGCCCGTTTTGGGCTATTTACTAAGTAAATTATTTAAAAAGAGTATCGTAACTTTTAGAGATTGGACGCTACTTTTCTTTTGGGGTTTTTTAACCCACATATTATTAGATGTACAAACCACTTACGGCACACAATTACTTTGGCCATTCCATAATCGATTAGCAGTAAGTAATATTTTTGTTGTAGACCCTTTATACACTATTCCGTTTTTGTTTTTTGTAATTTCGGTAATGTTTTATAAACGATCTAATCCAAAAAGGGCAAAAATTAATCGTATTGGCATTTATGTGAGTTCAGCATATTTAGTATTGACTTTGATTTTTAAATTCTATTCTTTTCAGAAATTTACCAATAGTTTGGCTGCACAAAACATAACTTATAACAGAATAGAAACTGGACCAACTCTCTTTAATTCGGTACTTTGGTATGCTAATGTTGAAACAGAACATGCGTATTATACGGGTGTTTATTCTATTTTTGATAAAAAAAACCACATTCCATTTAGAAAATTCCCTAAAAATGAACAATTAAGAAATCAATTACAAGATTACCCTAATTTTAAACGAATGAATACGTTTTCTAAGGATTGGTATCTTTTATCACAGAATGAAGGTAAATTATATTATCTAAATATTCGATTTGGTCTTTTCGGATTAGAAAAAGGAAACAACAAGGTGCCATTTAGTCAAGAAATACTATTTAAAGAAAATGATATTCAATTTTCTTCAAAACGAAAAAAACCTAATAAAAATGGTGAAAAATCAATTGATTTTTTCAAAGGATTAGTCAAAAAAGTTTTTGAAAGAGCAAAGGGCATTTAAAATTAGGATGCTATTATTTTTAAGATAACGGCATTCTGTTTTTTTTCTAAGTATATTGACAAATAATTCCGCCCATTAAGGCAAGTGTTACAATCCAATAACCTGCATTAACAGCAATATATTTGAATCCTTTCCTTTCAAATAACGCACCAATAGCAATAATTGGTGTAATTAATAACAAACCATTTATAGCGCCGTGCAATGCACCATGTTTAAATGTTCTAAAATTAGTACCATAATTTGCCATAAAATCTGCAAAATAAGTATGTAACTCACTTCCTGTTTCCATTAAACTTGGATCATTTGCCAAAGTTGAAAACATGCCCCATTGATGAATTACAATAAATTGTAACATAAAAGCAATAAAAAAACTACCTAAATAAGTAAGACCAAAAATTAAAAGCATATTCCCTCCTTTTAATTTTTCTTCCGTCAAACCTGCAGCGTTCATCCATGCGTTTCCAAATACTTTGGGATTATACCAAATAAAACCCATTACTAAGGGTGTTAATGCTGCTAACCCAGTAATTAAAATATTTAATTCCATAATATAAAATGTGTTGATTAAAAACCAAATATATGATATTTATCAGTTTAAAGCCCTAAATAATACCAATTAAACTAAACGGATATATAATGATATACTATCCTAAAGGAAAAAAGTAACATTACCATTCCTGAAATTTTATAAAAAATATGCATTTTTTTGGAACTAACTAAAGGATGTATTTTCTTTGCAAGAGATACTTTTATAACATCAATTAGTAAGACTCCCAAAACAATAGATAATAAGAAATAAGAAAGGTTATCCGAATATTTATTCATTCCGTATTTTGATATTAAAATCCAGAAACTAAATACAAATGGATTAAAAAAATTAATACTAAATCCTTTTATAAAATTCTGGAAATAGGTTTTAGTAGTTGTTTTAGTGTCTTTTATATTAATTTGTTGTTTTTTTAATAGATACAAACATCCAAAAGAAAATAAAATGACAAAACCAATGATACTAAGGTATTTACCTAAGAAATCATTATTCAAAAAAGATTCTAAACTAGTAACACATAAGATAGCAAATATTAAATCACTTAAAAAAATTCCTAAAGCGACACTAATACCTGATTTTATGCCATTTTGAAATGTTGCATTTATTAAAATAAAAACAACTGGACCAACTATAAATAACGTTGCTAAACCAATTAACAAACCTTCTAATATCGCCATATAATAAATTAATAAGCCATTAAATTATCTGGATTATATCCTAAATAAGGAACTTTTTCCTCTTTGAAAGTAATACCGTAATCTTCTAATTCTTTTAAAATTGGTTCATATACTTCTTTAGTAATAGGTAATTGTACTCCTGGTGTTTTAATGATGCCATTTAGTATCTTTAAAGTAGCAATTGCAACAGGTAAACCAACTGTTTTTGCCATAGCAGTATACGTTTGATCATCACCTATAACTTGCATATAGGAATTAATTTGACGTTTTTCATTATTAATTTCATAGCCAAATTTATGCATCATTACTATCATATCTTTATCATCTTCTTTTAATGTCCATTTATCCATTAAAATTTTCTGTAAGGCTTGTGCTGGAGTCGCATTTTTAATTCCTATTATTTTGGTTTCATTAAAAATATCTAATTCTAATATTTTTTCCCAAATAACATCATCTTGGTCTATTTTTAAATAATGGCGTAATTTTAATTCTACCGAATCATATGGTGCATACGCTAAAAATAAATTAGTATACTCTCTATAACTCATGTTTTCAGAATTTTCGATGGCATAAGAGTCATCTGTCATTCCTAATTGTACAAAAACATTCCAAGCTCTTGAAAAACCTATTTTTCGGATAGTACCTCTATATAATGTTAAAATATCTTCTAAGCCATAAATACTCCTATATTTTAAAGAATCTCTATTAGCCAATCCTTCAAATTTACCGTATTCGTTTAAATCTAAAATCTCGGTTCTTCTAAATAGTTTATGATAAGGTATGTATTTATACTTTCCTTCTTGAATAAATTTAACAGTTCCGCCTTGACCAGAAACAACAACATTTCTTGGATTCCAAGTAAATTTATAATTCCATAAATTATCATCACTTTCAGGCGCAACTAAACCACCAGTAAAAGATTCAAACAATAGTAATTTTGCGCCATTATCTCTAATGCGATCAATTATTTGCATTGCGCTCATATGGTCAATACCTGGATCTAAACCAATTTCATTCATAAAAACCAAACCTTTAGCCACAACAGTATCATTAAGAGCTTGCATTTCTTTAGAAATATATGATGCCGTAACCATACTTTTACCAAATAAAACACAATCTTTTGCTACTTCTAAATGAAATCTTGCAGGTAACATGGAAATAACAATATCGGAATTTTTAATAGCTTGACTCCTACTTTTTTCTTCAAAAACATCTAAAACTATTGCTTTTCCATTCGCATGTTGCTTTATCATTTTCTTCGCAGCTACTAAATTTTTATCTGCAACTATGATTTGTAAATTCTCTTTATCTGATTTGTCTAATAAATATTTTATTAAGGATGAAGCGGATCTTCCTGCGCCAATAACTAGTATTTTTCTCATAGATATATGTATAATCTGAATAACTTCAGTATTTATTTTATTAATTGAATCCAAAATTACACTTTTACACTTTTATAATTCTAAATATTATAAAAAAATTATTCTAATTTTTTAAAAAAATAAATATCTTTGCAAAAATAGGTATTATGAAAAAAAATTTAAGTATTACTGCATTTTTAGGATTCACAGTAATTGTATTAGGCGCATTTGGAGCACACGCTTTAAAAGAAAAGTTGGGTATTGAACATTTAAAAACGTTTGAAACTGCCGTTAGATACCAAATGTATCATGTAATTGTTTTATTATTTATCAACACTTATACGCATTTTTCAGTAAAAACTAAAAATCAAATAAGTGTTCTTTTTTTTATAGGAATTCTATTCTTTTCAGGATCCTTATATGTCATAACTATTGGGGATATCCCTGCAAAAAGTATTTGGTATGTAACACCTCTTGGCGGTTTATTCTTTATAATTGGCTGGCTCTCTTTATTGTACAAATTCCTAAAAAGTAATTAACAATTTGTAGGTAATAAAATTATCTTTTTAAAATTGTAATTCTATAATAAAATGTAGATTTGCATTCTATAAACATGCAATTTTTAAATTATGAAAACGAAAACGATTTCGTTAAGTAAGTATAGAATAACAAGTGAAAACATACATTTCAACCTTTCGCCCGATAGATTAACCGAAATATGTGTAGATAAAAATTTAGGTAAAATAGCAAGTTCTGGCGCTCTAGCGGTACATACTGGCAAATTTACAGGAAGATCTCCCAAAGACCGATTTATTGTAGAAGATGACATTACTAGAGACCAAGTTTGGTGGGATGGTACAATAAACCAACCATTTGATAGTGCTAAATTCGATCAATTATATGATAAAGTTGCAGCCTATTTATCTGAAAAAGAATTATATGTACACGATGCCTTTGCTGGTGCAGATAAAAATTATCAAATAGCTTTACGTGTTATAACAGAATTACCTTGGGTTAGCTTATTTGCCAATAATATGTTTATTAATCCTACTACACAAGAGTTAGAACATTTTGATACAGAATGGGTTGCACTACAAGCACCTTCTTTTATGGCTAATGCCGAAATTGATGGTACAAGACAACATAACTTTAGTATTATTAATTTTTCGCGTAAAGTAATTTTAATTGGTGGATCTGGTTATACTGGAGAAGTGAAAAAAGGTATTTTTTCGGTAATGAATTTTGTATTGCCAATTTACAAAAACACATTCCCGATGCATTGCTCTGCCAATGTTGGTAAAAATGGAGAAACAGCTGTTTTCTTTGGCTTATCTGGTACGGGAAAAACGACTTTATCGGCTGATGTACATCGCAAATTAATTGGTGATGATGAACATGGTTGGACAGAAAAAAACCAAATTTTTAATATGGAAGGTGGTTGCTATGCCAAAGTAATTGATTTATCGTCAAAAAATGAACCTGAAATATATGCTGCAATTAAAAAAGGTGCTTTATTAGAAAATGTGATTTTTAAAGAAGATACCAATGAAGTAGATTACACCAATACTTCTATCACACAAAACACACGTGTAAGTTATCCAATTAACCATATTGAAAATATACAAATACCATCTATTGGTGGTAATCCAAAAAATATTTTCTTTTTAACTGCAGATGCTTTTGGTGTATTACCTCCAATTTCTAAATTAACTCCAGGTCAGGCAGCGTATCATTTTATATCTGGTTATACCGCAAAAGTTGCAGGTACAGAAGAAGGAATTACCAAACCAACACCTTCTTTTTCAGCTTGTTTTGGCGCGCCATTTATGCCACTACATCCTGCAAAATATGCCGAAATGTTAAGTGCGAAAATGAGTAAACGCGAAGTAAATGTTTGGTTAATCAATACCGGTTGGACTGGCGGACCATATGGAATCGGAAATCGAATGAAGTTAAAATATACAAGAGCAATGATTAATGCTGCTATTTATGGTAAATTAGATAACGCTACATTTGTACAGCATCAAATTTTTAAATTAGCCATGCCTACTGCTTGTGAAAGTGTACCAAGTGAAGTTTTAAACCCAAGAAATACTTGGAGCGACAAAGAGGCATACGACAAAAAAGCAAATCAATTAGCTAAAGCTTTTCATGAAAATTTTAAAACCTTTGCAAAAGGTTCTAGTGACGAAATTTTAGCGGGTGCGCCTATTAAAAAATAAATGAATTTTATGTAGGCTTTATTTATTGATAAAAGCCTACATAATTTTTCCTATCTTCGCATTATGATTAAAGTGATTGTACTTGGTGGAGGAAATGTAGCACATCACCTTGCTAAAACATTTATTAAAACATCGAAAATTGACTTAATTCAAGTATACTCTCGTTCAAAACCAAGTAAATTTCTTTCTAAAAAAGGGATTTCTACAATACAAAAAATAAACGAATTAAAAAAAGCAGATTTATACATTATTGCTATTTCTGACGATGCTATTTCTGATTTTTCAAAGAATCTAATCTTAAAAAACAAACTAGTTGTACACACTTCTGGTAGCGTTTCGCTAGATATTTTAAAATGCAACGCTAACAAAGGTGTTTTTTATCCTTTACAAAGTATTAGTAAACAAAAAAACATTTCGTTTAAAAACATCCCTATTTGCATTGAAGCACAAAATAAAATGGACTATTTACTTTTAGAAAAAGTAGCATATGCTATTTCTAAAAAAGTATACTCTATAAATTCACAACAAAGAAAAATTTTACATGTAGCAGCTGTTTTTGTAAATAATTTTACGAATCATTTATACAAAATTGGTAATGATATTTGTACTGAAAATAAAGTGGATTTTGATATATTAAAACCCTTAATTAAAGAAACTGCTAATAAAGTTAAAAAAATAACACCTAAAGAAGCACAAACTGGACCAGCAGTAAGAAAAGATCATAAAACGATTAAAAAACACGTTTCCCTTTTAAACGATAAGCAACAAAATTTATATACTTTGTTAACGGAATCTATTTTAGATAGTGAAAACAAGTGAAAGTTCTTAAATTAATAACTACAATAAACTAAAAAAATGAGCACAAGCTATAAAGAAATATTAAATCAAATAACCACCTTAATTTTTGATGTAGATGGCGTTTTAACCGATGGCACAGTTACCATATTTCCTGATGGTGAAATGGTTCGAAAAATGAATATAAAAGATGGTTATGCCTTAAAAACTGCGGTTGATAATGGTTATAATGTTTGTATTATTTCTGGTGGAACAAACAAATCGGTTAGAGATCGCTTGGAAGGTTTGGGTATAAAGGATATTTATTTAGGCGCACATCATAAAATTAATCAATTACATGAATATTTAGAGAATAAGCAACTAAAATTAGAAAATGTACTGTATATGGGTGATGATATTCCTGATTATCCAGTAATGGAATTAGTTGCCTTACCAACGTGCCCACAAGATGCTGCACCCGAAATTAAAAATGTTGCCAAATACATTTCACATAAAAATGGTGGCAAAGGTGCTGTTCGCGATATTATTGAACAAGTAATGAAAGTACAAGGTAAGTGGAGTTCTAACTTTGATGCAAAATATGATTAAATGGATAATAAAGAACGTTTATCAAAAATACCTATAATTGGTTTTTTAACCAAAACTGTTGACAAAATAAAAGTGCCTTGGTTAAAAGGCATGTCTTTATTTGATCTTTTAGAAATGTATAGTATTGGCATTGTTAAAGGTGCAGTTACTTCACGTGCTGGTAGTATTGCCTTTAGTTTTTTTATGGCTTTATTTCCGTTTGTACTTTTTATTTTCACATTAATACCATTTATTCCAATTGAAAATTTTCAAGAAGACTTGTTAATATTGGTAGAACAAGCTTTACCTCCAAAAACTGCCGATAGTGTTGATTATGTCATCAAAGATATTGCAAATAACACCTATGGTGGTTTATTATCTTCGGTATTTATATTATCGGTTTTTTTAATGACAAATGGTATAAATGCCTTATTTAGTGGTTTTGAATATACGTATCACAAAATTAAAACTAGAGGTGTGGTAATGCAATATATTGCAGCGCTCTATACATCCATAATAATGGCATTATTATTGTTACTTACTGTAGCAGTAATATTTTACTTTGAAATTGGTATTGGTAAGTTAAAAGCCAGTGGATATGTTTCGGATGATATATACTGGATAGGCATTGGCAAAAACAGCATTTTATTTTTGATGCTACTAGTAAGTGTTTCTATTTTGTATTTTTTTGGAACTAAAGAAGGTAAGAAAATTAAGTTTTTTTCACCTGGTTCTATTTTATCAACATTTCTAATTATTCTGAATTTTATTTTATTTGGAATATATGTAAGTAAATTTGCAAAATATAATGAGCTTTATGGTATCATTGGTACGGTACTAATATTAATGCTTTTTATTTGGCTTAACTCTATTATACTATTATTAGGTTATGAATTAAATACCTGTATGATTGGATTAAGAAATAAGTCTATTAATAATAATGACACATTAACAACGATTAAATAGTACACAAATGAAAAAAATATTTTTAGTTTTTACCTTTTTATGTTTTTCAATTACCTCTATAAATGCACAAAAAAAGGATGCTAAACATCTAGAATTAAATTGGCAAGAAAATTATGAAACTGCAAAATCTTTAGCAGCTTCTCAAAACAAACCAATACTTATCTTTTTTTACCAATCGGATTCTTGTCCATTGTGTAGATTAATGGAAGCACATTTTTTTGAAACAGATAAATTTAAAAAAATTGCTAAAGAGAAACTAATCTTATTTAAAGCTAATTTTCCTGGCAGACTAACCGATGCCGTTACGCCAGAACAAAAAATAGTAAATGATGCCTTGAAAATTAAATTTAGACCTAAAAATCAACATAGAAGTTTTCCTGCAATAGTTGTTATTGATAGTAATGAAAAAAAACTAGGCTCTATAAGAAGTTATAGTTACATACAAGATAATACCAATTATTTTAGATTTTTAGAAAGTGTTTTAAAATAGTATTTAATTTATAAACACACCAACACCAATTGTAAAGGCATCAATATTTGATGCTCTTAGTGTATAATGTTGATAACCCGAAGAAATATAATATTTTTTTAAATGGTATTTTAAAATCACTTTGGAGTTACTTATGGTGCTTCCTGCAAGATTTGTTGCTTTAATATCTACATAAATACTTATTGGTTTTTTTACAAACCATTCTGTTCCTACTCCATATGAAAATCCAAATTCATTTATATCTTCGGAAATATAAGTTGTACCAATACCAAACCAAAAGTCTACCCTTTGCGATCTTAATCTATGGTAATTTAAAAGGACTGAAAATTGTGCATGGTTTTCTTTTTCAGCATTAAAGTCAGTTGCAAATTGCACATAATCCATAGAAATATCCATGCGTTTTAAAAATCGAAATTTCACATTAAAATCATTCACCAAAGCATTTTTATTTTCTACTGCAAAATGGTTAGCTATATCTAACCTTACCAATGAAAAATTTAAGGAGTCTGCATAAATAAAATTCCCAATCCCTTCATATTCATAAGGAAATCTGGTAATTCTTGCTTTATGTGTTGGTCTATTTCGCTCAAAAATAGATTCTACTACAATACCATACATTAATTTAAAGGTTAATTTATACAGCAAATCAATAAATGGATTTATGGGCTGATATTGTTGAGACACTAAACTTGGCTCTTCTAAATGATTAACATTTACTTCAAAAAGTTTATTTTTATCAAAATTAGCTGTTTGTGAGAAACTAGATAATACTAAGAAATACAATAAAACAATATATATTTTCTTCATAAAAATTACAATTCTAATTTAATCTAGTAAAAATTGGCTATTAAGATTCATTTTCTATTTCTTCAACACCAACTAAAAGTATATAGCCATTTGTACATATTTCTATCTTCGGCTAGACGTTAATAACTTCTCCCGATTAAGTATATAAAAGATTAATGCTAACATTTTAGGGGTTATTTATTGTTCTCCAATACGTAATCTAACACTTTTTGCATTAAATGTACTCTGTCTTTACCACGCACATTATGCGGATGCATTGGATAAGTAAAAAAGTCTACTTGTACGTTTTTATCTACCGCTTCCTTCAACAAAGTCAAACTGTGTTGTGGTACAACCGTTGGATCTACACTTCCGTGGATTAGCAATAATTTATTATCACCTAAGTTTTCCAGATATTTTCCTACACGAGAATTAGCATAACCATCTGGATTTTCTTGTGGTGTATCCATATAGCGTTCGCCATACATAACTTCATAATATTTCCAATCGGTTACTGGTCCGCCAGCAACTGCTGTTGTAAATACATTTGGATTTCTAAGCAGTAAAGAACTTGCCATAAAACCGCCATAACTCCAACCAAAAACAGCAATTCTATTTTTATCCACATACGAAAATTGTTTCAAGTAATTAAGCCCTTTTAATTGATCTTCCATTGCGGGATCACCAGCCTTACGATGTATCACACTTTCAAAAGCAAAACCTCTATTAGCCGAACCTCTATTGTCTATCGTAAAAACAACATACTCTTTTTGGGTTGCTAACCAATGCATCCAAAGACTTGCGCCACCTAACCAAGAATTAGTAACTAATTGTGCGTGTGTTCCGCCATACACATAAACTAAAACAGGATATTTTTTAGAATAATCAAAATTTACTGGTTTAATTATTCTACCGTTTAATGCAAACCCATCTTTAGATTGTAAGGTGATGAATTCCGTATTACCTATTTTATAATCTTGTAATGGATTTTTAGCGGCAAGAATTAATTCTTCATCTACATTTTCAATATTTATAATGCTTATTTCTCTTGGGTTAATTAAACTGCTAAAATTATTAATTAATAAATTTCCTTTCAATTGTGCTTTATGAGTTCCTTTTTTGGAAGTGATTTTTGTTATTTCTCCATGCGCTACATTAATTTTATAAATATGGGTTTCCATACCATTTTTACTAGCCGCACTAATTACTACATTTTTACCTGATTCATCAAAACCTAATATCGTTTTTATTACAAATTTAAAATTAGTTAACTGTTTTTTTAATTTACCTTTCGTAGAATACAAGTACAAATTTTTAAAACCATCTCGTTCACTTAACCATAAAAATTCTTTGTTACTATTTGGTAAAAATACAGCATCGTTTTCTGGTTCAACCCAACGTTTATTACTTTCTTCAAATAAGGTTTTTACTTTTTTACCAGTTTTAACTTTATAGGAGTTGTAATAAAAATGATCTTGCGCTCTGTTAACTTCGGCAACAAAAATTAATTTTTCATCTGGTGACCAAGATAAGTTGGTTAGGTAATGTTCATCTGCTGTATCTATATCTAAGTAATGAGTATTATTGGTGGTTACATCATAAATTCCAATTTTGGCAATTTCACTTTCTTGCCCAGCCATTGGGTATTTAATATTATTCACCGTTGCTGGATACGTTGTAACATCTACAAGCGGATAATTAGTTACCTTGGTTTCGTCTTTTTGATAGAATGCTAAATAGTTTCCATTTGGCGACCAAAACGTTCCTTTTGAAATACCAAACTCGTAGCGTGCTATTGCTTGACCAGCGACTATATTTTTATCCGTAAAATTAGTAATAACAACTTTAGGCACTAAGGATGTTGCTATAAATAGATTATTATCGATAGTGTATGCTAAAACTCCAAATTTCTCGTTAAAATCTAAATTTTGCGCTTTTTCATCGAAAGAAACACTATCATAAGCGATATTTTCATTATAAGCATAGCTTTTTATACTATTCTTTAATCTGAAAATTAATTTATCAGAATCTATATGTAACAATCTAGGTAATTTCTTTAAACTAGGATATTCTTTTTGTAAAGTTTCTAGAGATAGTATCTTCTTTTCTTTAGTAGTATGATCTGTAATAATGAAATTGTTATTTTCCGAATGTAAATATTTATGGTTAGCAACCCATTGTAAATTAGCAATTGACTTTGGGTACAACCCTTTATAATAAGCTAAAACAGCATCATTTAATGTTAAGTCTTTCTTTTGAGAAAAAACGTTAAATGAAGATACAACAAGTAAAAATAGTATGATTTTTTTCATTAGAATAAGTATTAGTTACAAACCAATACGCGCCATAATTGGCAAGTGATCGGAGTATTTTATGGTATAATTTTTATGTTCGTTAATATTAAAAACTTTGTCGGCAAATATAAAATCTATTCGGATAGGAATATTTTTAATTTCAAAAGTTTTTCCAAAGCCACTTCCTGCTTCTACAAAACTATCTTTTCTATCTTGTTTTATATTTTTATAAGCCCAAGAATACGCTATATTATTAAAATCTCCCGTAATTATTATAGGATATTTACATTTACCCTGATGTTTTTTTATCAATTTCACTTGTGCTTCTTGTTTTTTAAAGCCATTGCTTAATCGTTTAATTAATTTTTCGGAATTTTTTTCTCCAAAATTTTCTTTATTAATCTTAAGTCCTAAACTTTCTAAATGTAAATTGTAAACCCGTATAGTATCTCTATCTTTTACAATATCAATAAATACACCATTATTTGTTGTATTTTCAAAATCTAACGAACCTTGATTGATTATTTTATATTTTGAAAAGATTGCTTGTCCAAAAGTAGCATTACCATGGATTGTTTTAATATATTTATACGGATAATTAATTAGTTTTTCTCCTGTTGGATGATACTCTTGTAGGCAAAGTATATCTGGATTTTCGGTTTTAATAAAAGCAGCTATTTTAGAAGGTATATTTGGCTCTTTAATCCAGTTATACACATTAAATAACCGCACATTATAATTCATTATACTTATCTCGTTATTTGATTTTTTATTTACATTCGAAAAATTATATATTGGCGTAGAAACAAAAAAACCAATTACCAAACATAATACAGATAATACAAATTGTTTTTTCAAACCTAATAACCAATACAAAGCAAAAATAACATTTACTAAAAACAGGATAGGCGTTGCTAAACTCAATACAGATAATATGGAGGCATTACTTGGCGGAATTAATGGCAATGCGTAACTAAACAATAATACAATTGCAAAGATATAATTGATAAAATATATCAATTTATTTATAAGGGATAATTTTTTCAATTATTAATCGTTTTTACTTGCCGTTGCTAAGAAATTTTGTTCTTTTTTGGTTAAACTTTCATAACCTGACTTACTTATTTTATCTAATAAAGCGTCTATTTTTCGTTGCTTTACAATTTTTTTTTGATGTAGTGACATGCCAAAATCATCGGATTTATTATGAGCACTATAAACTGTTTTTAAATTACTCTTACTCTTTTTAGCTATTCTAAAACGTGTATCTTCACTATTAATTGCATATAATTTAGTTAAAACAAAACCTATAAAAGCACCACCAAGATGTGCCAATTGTCCGCCTTCATTACCACTACTTATTAGGGCAACACTTAAAAAAACATAAACCGCTGCCAATATCCATAACTTTACATAACCAATAAGGCGCAATTTTATTTCATAATTAGGCATATACGTTGCAATACCAACCAATATTGCAGATACTCCTGCCGAAGCACCAATCATCATACCACTTGTGTTTTTAAAGATTGGAAAATAATAATAAGCAATGAGAAAAAAAATAGCTCCAAAAACACTACCCAATAGATAATAAATAATAAAATTTCTTTTAGAAAAAAAAGAGGTAAACAAATTACCAATGTAATACAATGCTATTAAATTTAAAATAATATGTATAAAGTTTATGTGAACAAAACCATAGCTAATAAATTGATACCAATTTAATGGTTCTAAGGAAGTGTTTGCATTAAAGGCAAAATAATCAATTATAAAATTAGAAGTCTTTTTTTGCAAATGATTATACGAGTTAAAAGCTAAGGCAATTACAAATACCAATACATTTATATAAATAAATTTATCTACGATACTTGCTGATTGTAATTTTTCTTTTACTTCGTTTAGATTCATATCTATTATTTAAAATGTGCTAAAAGTGTTGCTTTTTTGGATGCTGAAACACTCAATTCTTTTCCATTATTTAATATTACCGAACCTCCTTTTCCTTTATGGTACGAAGTAATGCAATTTATATTTACTAAATAGGATTTATGTATTCTTGCAAAACCACTATCAACCAAAGCATCTTCAAAATATTTTAAAGTTTTACTCACTAATTTTTTAACATTATCAACTAAATATAAGTGTGTATAATTATCATCGGCAATTGCATAGATAATATCTTGCATAGCAATTATTTCAAAACCACTTTGTGTTGGTATAGTTATTTTACCTTCAATTTTAGTCGTTTTAGGGAGTAGAATTGCATTTTGTAATTGCGCTTCTTTCGTTTTTATTTCGGTAACATAATCTACTGCTTTGATTAAATTATCAATAGAGATTGGTTTGGTTAAATAGTAAGCTGCTTGGTTATTTAATGCCTCGATTGCATAATGATCGTAAGCGGTTACAAAAATTATTTCAAATTCTGGATTATTAACTTGTTCTATAAAATCAAAGGCATTGCCATAAGGCATTTCAACGTCTAAAAAAACAAGATCAATCGGATATTTTTTAATTAATTGTAATGCTTCTTTAATGTTTTCGGCTTCAGCCACTATTGTAACATTAGTACAATATTTTGCAATATAATTTTGTAAAATACCTCTACTTTTATATTCATCATCAACAAGAATTGCTTTCAATTGCATACTACAAAATTACGGAAAGTTTTTAAGAAAAATAAAAACCATTTGAAGTTATTCAAATGGCTTGTATTTTGAATACAAACTAAAATTTAGTTTGCTAAATATAAAATAAATACGATTATTTATTTACCCGTAATATCACCTGAACCAGTAACTTTAGTATCTTGATTTTTAGGATTACCTCTATAAACAATATCACCAGAACCAGTTACTCTTGCTTTTAAAGATGTACCCACATTAATTGCAATATCTCCTGAACCTGTTACTTTTGCCTCTACATTATCGGCTTGTAATTTAAAGCCATGAAAATCGCCCGAGCCAGTAACCGAAGTTTTTAAATCTTTGGTTGTACCAATAATAGTAACATCGCCCGAACCAGTAATACTAGACGAAATTGTACTTGCATCTACATGAATTACCAAATCTCCAGAACCTGATACAGATGTACGAAAATCTTTCGTTTTAATTGTATCTTCAGTAACTACATCGCCCGAACCGTACAGTTTTACAGAGTTTAAATCTTTAAATGGTACGATAATAAAAACGCCTTTTCTTGTTTTAATATTTACGCCTTTTTTCCATTTAATTTTCAAATTACCATCTACAACTTCGGTAACTAAATGCTCCACTAAGTTTTCTTCTATTTTAATTTTTAGATTTCCTTCCTTGCCATAAACTAAACTAACATCAAAAGATCCTGAAACGGATACTTCGTCATAATTACCCACTTTTCGAGTTTCGTTTACCACTACGCCATTTCCTTTTATCCCTTTAAAAAATTGAGATTGCACACAAGATGTTGTTGAAATTGCTACTACTAATAATAAGATTGCTTTTTTTAACATAATTTTATTTGTTGGATTAATTTATATTTTTATACACTAATTAGATACTAATTTCACACTTCCAAAGTCCGCAGTTATTGCAATTAATGAATTTTTATTTTCATTACCAAAATACCCTTCGTATTTTTTTGAAGTTGATTTTTTTATTTTTTTAGGGAAGTTAAATTTATTTCCATCGTATTTTAAACTTCCATAATCTAGATTTATTTTAATATTACAAGCTACATCATCATCTAAACCAATAGTAATACTTGTATAATCGGTTATTAATTTAACCAGTTCAAAATTTGGTTGTAAATTTTTGATTTTCAAAGAACCAAAGTCAGCATTTATACGTACTTCTTCTACTATTTTTTTAAATCGCATCGATAAATAATCTCCCGAACCATCTATTCTGTACCCTTTGTCAAGGTGCAAACTTCCAAAATCACACGAAAATTTCAAATCTTTTACCACGCCAATTTTACTAGAAGTATAATCTGCATTTAAAGTAACTTTATTTGCTTTATCTAAGGTAAAACCTGAAAAATCGGCATTGATTTTTCCGCCTTCCATAAATTCAATAATCGATTTTTTAGTATAATCAATATTAATGGTATTGTTAGAATTGTTTAAAGAACCAATTAGTATCTTACCAAAATCACAATTAATATTTGCTTCGCCATCTAATTCATTTAAAGAAATGGTACCGTAATCATTATAAACAGTTAAGTCATTACTAATTGGCATTTTAACTTTGTAATTTATTTGATAACTCAAATTATTTGAAGAACCCCAATTAAACCAAGAGAAGTTAAGCCAACTTTTAGACTTCTTTTTAAGTAATGTTGTTACAGAAACTAGTTCTTTATTACCTTGAAAATCAATGTTTATTTCGTCTAATTTTGTGAGTACATTTTCTTGATTATTGCCACTTACGGTAATTTCAACCCTAACTTCAATACGGTTTTCATCCCAAGTAGTAATAGCAACTTTACCAAATTTATTGTTTATTTTTAATAAAGCATCGGCATTTACTTCGTATTTTTTTTGAATTGATTTCGTTTCGGAATACTTGCCTTTTGGTCCGTTTGAAAAACTAATAAATGGTATTATTAATAGTAAAAATAGTGTTTTATATCGTCTTGTTTTCATTGTAATTGTTTTTTAATTGTTCTATTTTATTTATTTCTTGCAATAGGTTTTGCAAAATGTCTATGCGTTGTTGGAAATTGGTAATCATAATAAAAATAATTTTTTTATTGTTATGATTTCCTTTAAGCGCTATGGTTTGTTTTTTATAATTTTTTTCTAAAAATTGTAATTGTTTAAACGCATCTTTTATAATTTTTTCATTATTCTTATTTTTTATGGAAGCAATTTTTTCCAACTCAGTATAAATTACAGAAGTAAAATAATCTTGCGTTTCTTCCATTTTTGGAGATACATCGGCTAACTCAATTCCTTTTTGCATATTAAATGTTCCGAAAACAATACCACAAAGCAGTAAAAACGAAGCTGCAATGGTAATATATTTATAAATTCCATTTCTTTTTCTTGGAATTTTTTGATTGGACAATTTAGCTTCAAAGCGATCAAAATGCCCTAAATTTGGCTCTTCAATATCAAAATTATTTTCTGTTTCTGTAAATTTTTCTTTCATTGTATTTCTTTTTAAACGAATGCAATAGTCGCTTTTAATTTAGTTTTTGCTCGTGATATAGTTGTTCGTACTAATGAATTACTTATTTTTAAAATACTTGCAATCTCTTCATTGTCAAAACCTTCAATCAAACTTAAGGTTAAAATCACTCTGTAATTACTTTTCAATTCCTTTAATGCTGGCAATAACACATCTGCTTTGAGCAATTCGTAATTTAATTTATCAGCATCTTCTTCGACTACATTCAAATAATTATTCATTTTATTAGCATCCCATTGTTCAAACTTATTATTTTTCTTTAATTGAGTTAAGCTTTTATTGACCACAATTCTTTTAAGCCAAGAGCCAAATGGCACATTATCATTGCCATATCGACTTTCCGATTTAAAAGTGCCCAATTTTGAGAATGCGGTTAAAAACGACTCTTGCATGATGTTTTCTGCTTCAAACCTATCCTTTAAAATTCTAATTGCAGTATTATACATTGCCTTATAATAGCGTTTATAGATTTCGAATTGAGCACTTCGCTCTCCACTTTTACATTGCTGTATTAGTGTACTGATATGTTGATTTTTATTATGCAAGGTTCGTTTCTATATAAAAGACAAACTCTTTTGTGTTTTGTTACAGTTTCTAAAATTTAATTACGGTTAAAAAACAAATTTAGGTTTAATTTACAAATAGTAAGCTTGGCACAACAATTGAAATATACAAAGGGAAATAATTTGTAATAAATTAAAATACTGATAACAACTAATTTATAAAGTATTAATTTTGCAAATTCCTTTATTATAAAAGAGTTTAATGTCAATTTGACCTAGAATAAGATATGAGTACAATAAAACTAAAAATATTAGACAATTTGTCACTGCAACATTTAGTAGATGGCGAAGCGGAATTAATACCATTAATGACGCCCGAAGATGAAGAGAAAATGAA